>NZ_MOMO01000020.1:0-27054 GCF_009933855.1 Pseudomonas sp. SG-MS2
GAAGTCAGTGCATGAAGCCTTCCATGAAGTCCGCCAGCGAGCTGGCCAGGCGCCGCCGCCATGGCACGGTGGCGGGGTTGGCGAGGGTTCGGTCCTCGTGCACGAAGCTCTGGATGATCGCGTTGTAGCCCAGCCAGCGGCAGGGCTCGGGCGGCCAGCTGGCCAGGCTCGACAGCGGACGGTTGTCGAGCACCCAGGGTTGCGCGGTCAGTTCGTTGTGCTGGTTGAGGATCAGCGCGGCCAAGGTGCGCCCACCGAGGTTGGTGGCGCCGACACCTTCGCCGCCATAACCGCCGGACAGGGCAATACCGCGCTGGCGGTCACACAGCATGTGCGGGCGGAAGCGCCGGGCCATGCCCAGGTTGCCACCCCACGAATGGGTGATGCGCACATGCTTGAGTTGTGGGAACAGCTCGCTGAACAGGTAGCGGCGCAGTTCGACTTCGGCCTCTGTCAGGGTGAAGTCTTCGCGCAGCCTGCCGCCGAAGCGGTAGCCGCCGCGGGCGCCGAACACCAGGCGGTTGTCGGCGGTGCGCTGGCCATAGGTGACCTGGCGGCTGCTCTCGCTGAAGGCCTGGCCTTGTGACAGGCCGATCTGCTCCCAGGTCGATTCGGGCAGGGGCTCGGTGGCCACCAGCAGGCTCTGCACCGGCAGTTGATGCTTGCCCAGCGGTGGCAGGCTGGCGGCGTAGCCCTCCACAGCAGGGACCATCCACTGGCAGCGGATGCGCGCCAGGGGTGCCCGCACTTCACCGGGCTGCCAGTCGACGGCGGGGGTGTTCTCGTAGATCGGCACGCCCAGCGCTTCAACTGCCCGGGCCAGGCCACGCACCAGCTTGGCGGGTTGGATGGTCGCGGTATGCGGGCTGTAGATCGCGCCGTAGGCGTTGCTCACGCGAAGCTGGGCGTCCAGTTGCTCGGGGCGCAGCCAGCGGTAGTCATCCTCGGTCATGCCCTGGCGGTAGAGGTCATCGAGGTAGGCACGCAGGCTGCGCTCCTGTTCCGGGTAGCGCGCGGCGCAATACAGCACGCCGCCTTTGCGGTAGTCGCAATCGATGCCTTCGCGTTGCAGCACGCGGTGGACTTCGTCGGGGATGCCATGCAGCAGGTCGATGCTGGCGCGGCGTTGTTGCGGCGACAGGGTGGCGAGCAGGCGGTCTTCACCGAGCATGTTGCCCATCAGCCAGCCGCCATTGCGCCCAGAGGCGCCAAAGCCGGCAATGTTGGCCTCGATCACGGCGATGTTCAGCTGTGGCGCTTGGCGCTTGAGGTAGTAGGCGGTCCAAAGCCCGGTGTAGCCAGCGCCGATGATGCACACATCGACGTCGAGGTCTTCGCGCAGGGCCGGGCGGGCGCACAGCGGCTCTTCAAGCTGGTCCATCCACAGGCTGAGCGTGCGCAAAGGTTGCATCGGGTTCGGCTCCACATCCGTCAAGGTCTGTGGGCGATCCTAGTGGCGTTCAGCGCTGGCTGTCTTACGTGCGTGCACGCAGGGAAATTTGCTTCAGATAGGCCTTGGGCGTAAGCCCGGTGTGTTCGCGGAAGCACTTGTAGAATGCCGACAGGGAGTTGAAGCCCGCGCTGAACGCCAGGTCGTCGATCGGCGCCCCGACCCTGTCGTCATCCAGGCTGGCCATCAGGTGCTGCAGGCGGGCCTGGTTGACGTAGCGGTAGAAGCTTTGCCCCAGCACCTGGTTGAGCAGGTAGGAGATCTGGTTGCGGCTGTAGCCACTGGCATCGGCCACCTGTTGCAGGTCCAGTTCCGGGTCAAGGTAGGGGCGCTGGCGCTGGAAGTAGTGCTCCAGGTCCTGGGCCATGGTCGACAGCTGTCGCGGCGAAAGGCCCAGGCGGCTGACGGCTGGGCGCGGGCCGCTGCTGGCAAGCCCCTGGCTGTTCTGGCGGACCAGCGTGGCGTACTCGTTGACCCGCCAGATCAGCCCGTCCTTGACCGTGATCGCTTCGCTGGACTGAAACGCCACCAGGCCTTCGCCGCCCTGCACCGTGACCTGGTACTGGATGAATGCCGTGCTGCCGTCTACGCGGATGCGGTCGCCATGGACGATGTCCTCGCCTGCCTGGTGGGGCAGGCAAGCGCGGACATAGTCACGCAGCGCGTCGTAACCGAGCACGCGGTTCTGGAAAAAATCGTGGTATTGCACGTCCGGGTGATATAGCGCAATTACCCCGTCGAGGTCGCGATGCTTCCAGCACAGGTGGTAGCGCAGCACGGTTTCGGCGGTGATCGGCGTTTGTTCAGGGCCGTCGGCGAGGATGGTCGGGGTCATGGGTTGATAGTGCCGGGGAGGGCGGAAGCAGGCAAGTCTGTGGGCCCTGGGATGCGTGGGTCGGATCTTGGGGGGCGTTGCATAAACCCTGAGTGGTGAGCCTCGATTCGGGTGTTTTGCACGGTCCTAGGACGCACGCTTGAGCTAAGCCATTGATTTGGCAGCATGTCATTTTTTGACACAACTGGCACAGCCTCTGCACCGATTACAGGGCAATGGACCTGTTATCAACAATAAAGGCGAAAACCTCATGATTCCCTCTGCCGACTACCCGCATGTCGATTCCCAGAGCCGCTCAGGCGTGTCCTGGGCGGCCATCTTCGCCGGGGCTGCTGCCGCTGTGTCCCTTTCACTGATCCTGATGGTACTGGGTGCGGGGCTCGGCTTTGCCGCCACCTCGCCTTGGGCCGATGAAGGTGCCAGCGCCAAGGCACTGGGCATCTCGACCATCATCTGGCTATTGCTGACCCAGATTCTTGCTTCCGGGCTGGGTGGCTATATTGCCGGGCGCCTGCGGGTGAAGTGGGCGAACCTGCACGGTGACGAGGTGTACTTCCGCGACACGGCGCATGGTTTTCTCGCCTGGGCAATCGCCACCCTGGTAGCGGCGATGCTGATCGTGAGTACCGCCGGGGGGCTGGCCAGTGCCGGTGTGCAGGCGGGCGCGAATGCCGTGGGGGCCGCAGCCAGCATGGCGCCCAAGCCTGACGCCAATGGCTATTTCGTCGACAGCCTGTTCCGCAGTGATGGCCCGGCGCCTGTGAGTGACGACGCCGCCAATGGCGTGGCAGCACGGATTATCGCCAGGTCCATTGCGCAGGGGACGCTCGCCGAAGATGACCGCGCTTACCTGGCGCAACTGGTAGCCCAGCGTACCCGCCTCAGCCAGCCTGAAGCCGAAGCACGCGTAGACCAGGTGTTCGCCCAGGTCGAGCAAGCCAAGGTCGAGGCAAAAAAAGCAGCCGACACCGCAGCCAAAGTGGCGGCATGGACCGCGCTGTGGACCTTCGTTGCGCTGTTGTGTGGGGCATTCTTCGCCAGCCTGGCAGCCCTGTACGGTGGTCGCCAGCGTGATCGCGTGATGTGGCTGGAAGGGGAAGGGGTTGATTGCACCGCGCGTCGTACTGTTCAACGTTGAGTAAGGAGAAACATCATGCGCTCATTACTGCTGTGGATGCTTGGGGTGCCGATTCCGGTGATCATTCTGATCGCGATATTCATGCATTGAGTGGTTGGGGCCGCTGTGCGGCCCATCGCCGGCAAGCCGGCTCCTACAGGTACATCACCGTTCTCAGGAGCAGTGAACTACCTGTGGGGGCCGGCTTGCCGGCGATTGAGGCTATGCCGACCTAAAGAAACTGCTCGGCATAGTGACAGGCGACTTGCCTGGTCCCGACCTGGCGAAACGCCGGCACTTCAACACCACACCGTTCCGTCGCATACGGGCAGCGTTTGTGAAATGCGCACCCATCCGGCGGGTCGAGCGGGTTGGGCAGCTCGCCGGCGATGCGGATCTTCGGTTTCAACGGGTCCGGGTGGATCGCCGGTGTCGCTGAAAGCAGCGCCTGGGTGTACGGGTGCAGCGGCTTCTCGTAGATATCTTCCTTCGGCCCCATTTCCGCCGGCCGGCCCAGGTACATCACCAGCACCTGATCCGCCACGTGGCGTACCACTGCCAGGTTGTGGGAGATGAACACGTAGGCCGTGTTGAATTCCTTCTGCAGGTCCATGAACAGGTTCAGCACCTGTGCCTGGATCGACACATCCAGCGCCGAGGTCGGTTCGTCGGCCACCAGCACTTTGGGTTGCAGCATCATCGCCCGGGCCAGGGCGATGCGCTGGCGCTGGCCGCCCGAGAACATGTGCGGGTAGCGCTGGTAATGCTCAGGCCGCAACCCCACCTGCTCCATCATCTTCTGCACTTTTTCGCGCCGCTCGGCCTTGCTCAACGAGGTGTTGATCAGCAGCGGTTCGGCCAACTGATCGCCGATCTTCTGCCGTGGGTTGAGCGAGGCATAGGGGCTCTGGAACACCATCTGGACGTCGCGGCGCAGCTGTTTGCGCTCGCTTTTGCTGGCGCCTTTGACCTCGGTGCCGTCGATCTGCAACGAGCCGGAAGAGGGCTCTTCGATCAACGTCAGTGCGCGCGCCAGCGTGGACTTGCCGCAACCCGACTCACCCACCACGGCCAGGGTCTTGCCAGCTTCCAGCTCGAATGACACGCCATTGAGTGCGCGCACCAAGGCATGGCCCTTGAACAGCCCGCGGGACACTTCGTAATGCCGGGTCAGCTCCCGTGCGGTTAGAACGACGCTCATCACGCCACCTCCTGGTTCAGCGGGTAGAAGCAACGCACCAGGCTATGGGCCTGAGGGTCAAGGGGTGGGCGTTGGCGCCGGCAGTTGTCCTGCACGTACGGGCAGCGTGGCGACAGCAGGCAGCCGTCCGGGCGGTCGTACCGGCCAGGGACGATGCCCGGCAGCGTGGCCAGGCGTTCGGCGCCGATGCTGTGTTCGGGGATGGCCGCCAGCAGTGCTTCGCTGTAGGGGTGCGCGGGCACGTCGAACAGCTCTGGCACCTGGCCCACTTCCACGGCTTGGCCGGCATACATCACACAGACGCGTTTGGCGGTTTCGGCGACCACGGCCAGGTCGTGGGTAATCAGGATGAGCGCCATGTTGCGCTCTTTCTGCAGGTTGACCAGCAGTTCCATGATCTGCGCCTGGATGGTCACGTCCAGCGCGGTGGTCGGCTCGTCGGCGATCAGCAGCTTGGGCTCCCCGGCAATCGCCATGGCGATCGCCACGCGCTGGCTCATGCCACCGGACAGCTGGTGCGGGTAGGCGTCCAGGCGGCTTTCGGCAGCCGGGATCTCGACCTTTTTCAGCAGCTCCAGGGCACGCTGGCGCGCGGCTTTGCCTTTGAGGCCCAGGTGCTGGCGCAGCACTTCTTCGATCTGGTAGCCCACGGTGTAGCTGGGGTTGAGCGCGGTCATCGGGTCCTGGAAGACCATGGCGATGTCCTTGCCCACCACCTTGCGCCGCTGGCGGGAGCTGAGTTTGAGCATGTTGGTGCCGTCGAAGGTGAGCGTATCGGCGGTGATGCGCCCGGGGGCCTCGATCAGGCCCATCAGGGCCATCATGGTGACCGATTTGCCCGAGCCGGACTCACCGACAATGGCCAGTATTTCACCGGCGTCCACCGCCAGGTCCAGGCCGTCCACCACTGGGACTGCATTGGCGTCGCCGAAGCGCACGCTCAGGTTGTTGATCTGCAACAGTGACATGGCGCTCTCCTCAGGCGGCGTTCTTGAGTTTCGGGTCCAGCGCATCGCGCAAGCCGTCGCCCATCAGGTTGATTGCCAGCACACTGAGCAGGATGGTCAGGCCGGGCAGGCTCACCACCCACCAGGCGCGCTCGATGTAGTCCCGGGCCGAGGCGAGCATGGTGCCCCACTCCGGGGTCGGCGGTTGTACACCCAGGCCCAGGAAGCCCAGCGCAGCGGCGTCGAGGATGGCCGAGGAGAAGCTCAGGGTCGCCTGCACGATCAGTGGCGCCATGCAGTTGGGCAGCACGGTGACGAACATCAGCCGTGGCAACCCGGCGCCAGCCAGGCGCGCGGCGGTCACGTAGTCGCGGTTCAGTTCACCCATCACCGCAGCGCGGGTCAGGCGCACGTAGGACGGTAGCGACACGATGGCGATGGCGATCACTGTGTTGATCAGGCCTGGGCCGAGAATGGCGACGATCGCCACGGCCAGCAGCAGCGACGGCAGGGCCAGCATCACGTCCATCAGGCGCATGATCGACGGGCCAAGGAAGTGCGGGAAGAAACCGGCCAGCAGGCCCAGCAGGATGCCCGGGATCAGCGACATCACCACCGACGACAGGCCGATCAGCAGCGACAGCCGGGCGCCCTGGATCAGCCGCGAGAGCAGGTCACGGCCCAGTTCGTCGGTGCCGAGGATGAATTGCCAGGTACCGCCTTCGAGCCATACCGGCGGGGTCAGCAGGAAGTCACGGTATTGTTCGCTTGGGTCATGCGGCGCCACCCACGGCGCGAACAGCGCACAGAACACCACCACGCACATGAAGGCCAGGCCCATCACCGCGCCCTTGTTGCGCGAGAAGGCGTGCCAGAACTCTTTGTATGGCGAGGGGTAGAGCAGGCTTTGGTCCACCGGGCTGGCCGGCGTCACGGATTTCGGAATAGGGCTAGTCATGGCGAAGGCCTCAGCGCTGATGACGGATGCGTGGGTTGGCCAGACCGTAGAGGATGTCCACGACGAAGTTGACCAGGATCACCAGGCAGGCGATCAACAGGATGCCGTTCTGGACCACGGGGTAGTCACGGGCGCCGATGGCTTCGATCAGCCATTTGCCGATGCCCGGCCAGGAGAAGATGGTTTCGGTCAGCACCGCACCGGCCAGCAGCGTGCCGACCTGCAGGCCGAACACGGTCAGCACCGGGATCAGCGCATTGCGCAGGCCGTGCACGAACACCACGCGGGCCGGTGACAGGCCTTTGGCGCGCGCAGTGCGAATGTAGTCTTCGCGCAGCACTTCGAGCATGGACGAGCGGGTCATGCGGGCGATTACCGCCAACGGGATGGTGCCGAGCACGATGGCCGGCAGGATCAGGTGCATCACCGCATCCTTGAACGCGCCTTCTTCGTCACTGAGCAAGGTATCGATGAGCATGAAGCCGGTTTTCGGCTCGATGTCGTACAGCAGGTCGATGCGCCCGGAGACCGGCGTCCAGCCCAGGCTCACCGAGAAGAACATGATCAGGATCAGGCCCCACCAGAAAATCGGCATCGAATAGCCGGCCAGGGAGATGCCCATGACCCCGTGATCGAACAGCGAGCCACGCTTGAGCGCAGCGATCACGCCGGCCAATAAGCCGACGATGCCGGCGAACAGCAGCGCAGCAAATGCCAGTTCCAGGGTTGCAGGGAACAGGGTGAGGAACTCGCTCCATACGCTTTCACGGGTGCGCAGCGACTCGCCCAGGTCACCCTGGGCGAGCTTGCCCACGTAATCCAGGTACTGGACCGGCAGTGGCTTGTTCAGGCCCAGGCGCTCCATGGCCTGGGCGTGCATCTCGGGGTCGACCCTGCGCTCGCCCATCATCACTTCCACCGGGTCGCCGGGGATCAGGCGTATGAGCGCGAAGGTCAGCAAGGTGATGCCGAAAAACGTCGGTATCAGCAGGCCCAGGCGCCGGGCAATAAAACTCAACATTGTCAGGGTTACCTCATCAGCCGTTGTACGGCGGTGCCGCCGTTGCCCGTGTGGGTTGCCGGCGGTCGTTGTTGTTCTACTTCACCTGGGTGGTGGCGAAGTTGTTGTTGGTCAGAGGGTTGATCACATAACCCTCCACGTTGTCACGCATGGCAGTGAACATCTTCGGGTGCGCCATGCTGATCCAGGGCTGGTCGTCATCGTACACCTTCAATGCCTCGGCATAGAGCCTGGCACGCTCGTCGTTGTCGATCACCTCACGGGCGCGGGTGATCAGGTCCTGAAACTTCGAGTTGCACCAGCGCGCGTAGTTCTCGCCACTTTTGACCGCATCGCAGCTGAGCAGGGGGCTGAGGAAATTGTCCGGGTCGCCGTTGTCGCCGGCCCAGCCGGTGGAGACCAGGTCGGCCTCACCGTTTTTCGCCCGGCGCAGCATCTCGGCCCACTCCATCACACGGATGTCCAGCTTCAGGCCGATTTTGGCGAGGTCGGACTGGAGCATTTCCGCCGACAGCCGTGGGTTGGGGTTGGTCGCGCCGCCGCCATTGCGGGTGAACAGCGTGATGACCGTGCCTTGCGGCACCCCGGCCTGCTGGAGCAGTTCACGGGCCTTGGCCAGGTCACGGGGTGGGTTCTGGTTGGCACTGTTGTAACCGATCATGGTTGGCGGGTAAGGGTTTACCCCCACCAGCGCATTGCCCTTGCCGAACAGCTGGTCGACGTGGGTCTGGCGGTCGAAGGCCATGTTGATGGCTTTGCGCACGCGCACATCGCTGAGGTATTTGTGCTCGGTGTTCATGGCGATATAGCCGGTGACCAGGGCCTCGATCTCGGCGACCTTGAGCTTGGGATCAGCCTTGATCGACGCCACGTCGTCCGGTTTCGGGTAAAGCGCCACCTGGCATTCGTTGGCGCGCAGCTTCTGCAGGCGCACGTTGCTGTCGGTGGCGATGGCGAAGATCAGCGAGTCGGCCGGCGGCTTGCCGCGGAAGTAGTCCGGGTTGGCCTTGAAGCGCACTTGGGCGTCCTTGTTGTAGCGCTGGAAGATGAACGCGCCAGTGCCGATCGGTTTGCTGTTGAGGTCGCCGGTCTTGCCGGCCTTTAGCAACTGGTCGCCGTATTCGGCGGAGTAGATCGAGGTGAAGGCCATGGCCATGTCACGCAGGAACGGTGCTTGCGGGCGGGTCAGGGTGATGACCACGGTGTGGTCGTCGGTCTTGTCCACCGATTTGAGCAGGTCCTTGAAGGCCATGCTCTCGAAATACGGGTAGCCGACGCTGGTCTTGTCGTGCCACGGGTGGTTGGGGTCGAGCTGGCGGCGCAGGCTCCATAGCACGTCGTCGGCGTTGAAATCGCGGGTCGGTTTGAAGTAGTCGGTGGTGTGGAACTTCACCCCTCGGCGCAGGTGGAAGGTGTAGGTCAGGCCATCGGCCGAGATGTCCCAGCGTTCGGCCAGGGCTGGCTGGATGTCGGTGGTGCCGGGCTTGAAGTCGACCAGGCGGTTGAACACCGTCTCAGCCGAGGCATCGGCGGTGACCGCCGTGGTGTATTGAACGATGTCGAAGCCTTCCGGGCTGGCTTCGGTGCACACCACCAGCGGCTTGGCCGCCAGGTTGCCGGCGGCGCCGAGGATGACCGCTGCCAGGGCAGCGCGTAGCGGTAGCGATGTCATGTGTCCTCCTTGCTTGCAATGATTCCAGCGTAGCCGCCCGGGCCCGCACTGAAGCGGACCTGGGCGTAAGCGGTCAGAGAATGTTGAATGGAATGGTGGTCACCACGCGGAACTCATCCAGGCTGCCATCGGCCTGTGCCTTGCTGGCGCGATGCGCGGTATAGGTAGCGCGGATGCTGGTGTCTTTCAGCGGCCCGCTCTGCACCGCGTAGCTGGTGCCGATACCCCACTCATAGTGGGTTTCGCCATCCAGGCCGTTCACGTCATAGGCCGTACCGCGGTAATGGGTGCCGTCGATGCCCCAGCCGCGGGCGTTGTACAGGTTGAACTTCAGGCCCGGCACGCCATACGGCGCCATGTTCAGCACGTAGGAAATCTGCAGGGATTTCTCGTTCGGGCCGTTGAAGTCCGAGAGCAGGGAGTTGGCCAGGTAAATGCCGTTGGTTTCGTGCAGGTAGTCGAAGTACTCGTTACCGTTGACCTGCTGCCACGAAGCGCTGAGGGTGTGGGCCTGGTGGGTCAGGCCGAACGACAGGCTGTAGGTGTCGTTGTCGATCTCGCCCATCTTCTGGCTGCCTGCGTCCACGGTCTTGTAGTAGTTCAGGCCGGTGGTCAGGCTCAGCACCGCGCTGTCGCCCAGCACGTGGCTGGCGCCGAAGTAGTACTGGTTCCAGAAGTCGTCGACCTTGGTGGCGTACAGGCTGGTGGTCAGGCTCTTGAGCGGCTGGTAGTTGACCCCGGCGGTACTGGCACGGTCGGTTTCCACGCCCGCGGCGCCATACTCGCTGCGAAACTTGCTCAGGCTCTGTTCGGTGCGCGGCGAGACACGGTCGAAGGTGCCCAGGTCGAATGACAGGTTGTCGAACTCTGCACTGTGCAGGAACGCGCCCTGGAAGCTGGAGGGCAGGGCGCGGTTGCCGATGTAAGCGATCATCGGCGTGTCCACGGACTGGCGGCCGACGGTGAGGGTGGTGTTGGACACCCGTGCCTTGAGGTTGGCCAGGCCCATCTTGCTCCACTGGCCGATGGGGTCGCCATCGCTATGGGTCAGGGTACGGTTGTTCGGCCCGGCGACTGCGGCGCGGCCTTGCTCCAGAGCGATGGCGTTGTAGCCGGCTGCCTCCACGGCAAAACCCACGGTGCCCTGGGTGAAGCCTGAGCTGTAGTTGAGGATGGTGCCCTGCAGCCAGTTGTCGCGGCTGTGGCTGTCGTGGCGTGTGCCGTCGCTTTTGTAGTACTTGAACAACGGCGCGCGGGTGGCGCGTTCGCGGGCGTACCAGTTGCGGGTGCTGCCGGACAGGCTCTGGCCGTCGATGAAACCTTTGGCCTCATCCTGCTCGTTGGTGCCTTTGAGGCTGAACGGGACGTAGTCCTGGCTTTGGGTGTCGGCCTGGGCCACGGCGGCGAAGGTGGCGATGGATAACGCCAGTGTGGTGAACGTGAATAGTCTCAAGATGAAAGCTCCCTTTCTGTTCTTTTAGTTATTGCCTGGCCTTGTGGGCCGGGTTGTTGCGGTGTTGCCAGGGTTGCCCGGGGTTGCCGGGCCAATCAGGGGGAGGTGTGTGGCCAGTGCTGGCCCTTTCGCCGGCAAGCCGGCGCCCACAGGAATCAATAAAGATCCCCAGGCTTGTGCCATTTTTGTAGGAGCCGGCTTGCCGGCGAGAGGGCCGCTACCGGCTAACGCTCAATCAACGCTCACTCCGGAAAAGTCGTTGCGGCCAAAGGGGCTCACCTTGAAGCCGGCCACCTTGACGCTGAGCGGCTGGTTCACCGTGGAGTGCGCCACCGGCGTGATCGGCACCTGCTGTTTGAGGCGTTGCTGGGCCTGCTGGTACAGCACTGTGCGCTGCTCGCGGTCGGTTACCTGCTTGGCTTGCTTGACCAGGCTGTCGTACTGCCGGTCGCACCACTGCGAGTAGTTGTTGCTACCGATGGCATCGCAGCTGTAGAGGGTGCCCAGCCAGTTATCCGGGTCGCCGTTGTCACCGGTCCAGCCGATCAGGGCGATGTCGTGCTCGCCGCTTTTCATGCGCTTGAGGTATTCGCCCCATTCATAACTGACGATGCGCACTTTCAAGCCCAGCTTGCTCCAGTCGGCCTGAAGCATCTCGGCCATGAGCTTGGCGTTGGGGTTGTACGGGCGCTGCACGGGCATGGCCCACAGGGTGACTTCGGTGCCTTCCTTGACCCCGGCCTGCTTGAGCAGCTGGCGGGCCTGCTCAGGGTCGTAGGGTGCGTCCTTTAAGCTGTCGTCATAGGACCATTGGGTTGGTGGCATGGCGTTGACTGCGCGTTGCCCCGAGTCCTGATACACCGCCTGCAGGATCGCCTGTTTGTTCACTGCCATGTCCATGGCCTGGCGTACCTCCAGGCGGTCGAACGGCGGGTGCTGGGTGTTGTAAGCGATATAGCCGAGGTTGAAGCCTGGTTGTTGCAGCACCTGCAGCTTGCTGTCGTGCTTGAGGGCTGGCAGGTCGGCCGGGCGTGGGTGCAGGGTGACCTGGCATTCGCCGCGGCGCAGCTTCTGGATGCGCACCGAGGGGTCGGTGTTGATCGAAAATACCAGGTTGTCGAGTTTCACCTCGTCCGGTGCCCAGTAGTCCTTGTTGCCTTTGAAGCGGATCTGCGAATCCTTCTGGTAGCGCTGGAACACGAACGGGCCGGTACCGATAGGCTGCTGGTTGATGTCGCTGGGGCGCCCGCTCGCCATCAGATGCTCGGCATATTCAGCCGAAAGCACCGAAGCGAAGCTCATCGCCAGGTTTTGCACGAAGGCGGCATCGACCTTGTTCAGGGTGAACACCACGGTCATCGGGCCGGTCTTTTCGATACCGGCGATGTTCTTGTCCAGGCCCATGCTGACGAAGTAGGGGAACTCGGTGGGGTAAGCCTGGCGGAACGGGTGCTCGCGGTCGAGCATGCGGTTGAAGGTGAACAGCACGTCATCGGCGTTGAAGTCGCGGCTGGGGGTGAATGCCTTGTTGGCGTGGAATTTCACCCCCTCGCGCAGGTGGAAGATGTAGCGCAGGCCATCGTCGGATACTTCCCACTTCGTTGCCAGGGCGGGATGCACTGCCGTACCGCCGCGTTGAAATTCCACCAGGCGGTTGTAGATCGGTTCTGCCGCATCGTTGTCGGTGGCACTGGTGTATTGGGCTGTGTCGAACCCGGCCGGGCTACCCTCGGAGCAGAACACCAGGCTACTGGCCTGAGGGGCTGATGCCTGGCTCAGCAGGCCCACGGCGAGCAGCGTGGAAAACAGTGTGGTGTGGCGCATGGCAAATCCTTTTTCCGTCTGTTTTTGCCGCTTCGGGATACGAAATGCGGCAACAGGGGCCCCAACCCCGGCGCGGGTAGCGCCGGGGGGAGTTCGAAGGGTGGAAGTGGGCGAGGGTGGTGCGTGTGCCCGGCGCTATTTCTCCACACTGACGCCGTAGAAGGAGTTCAGTGCGAACGGGCTGATCTTGAAGCCCTTCACCTTGGCACTCATCGGCTGGTAGACCGTGGAGTGGGCGATTGGCGTGATCGGTACCTGATCTTTGAGGATATGCTGCGCCTGTTTATACAGCTCGGTGCGCTTGGCCTGGTCGGAAGTGGCCTTGGCCTGCTTGATCAGGTCGTCGTAGGGCTTGTAGCACCACTTGGAGAAGTTGTTGCCCTCGATGGCATCACAGCCATACAGGGTGCCTAGCCAGTTGTCCGGGTCACCGTTGTCGCCGCTCCAGCCGATCAGCATGGCGCCTTGTTCGCCGCCTTTGGAACGTTTGATGTACTCGCCCCACTCGTAACTGACGATTTTCGCCTTGATGCCGACCTTGCCCCAGTCAGCCTGCAGCATCTCGGCCATCAGCTTGGCGTTGGGGTTGTACGGGCGTTGCACCGGCATGGCCCACAGGGTGATTTCGGTGCCTTCCTTGATCCCGGCTTCCTTGAGCAGTTGCTTGGCCTTTTCCGGGTCGTACGGCACATCCTTGATGCTTTCGTCGTAGGACCACTGGGTCGGCGGCATGGCATTGACGGCGAGCTGGCCGGCGCCCTGGTAGACCGATTCGATGATCTTCTGCTTGTCGACGGCCATGTCCAGTGCCTGGCGCACCTTCAGTTGAGCCAACGGGTTGGGTTGGTCACTGCCCTTGAGCTTGTCCATCACGTTGTAGGCGATGTAGCCCAGGTTGAAACCGGCCTGGTGCGGCATCTGCAGCTTGTCGTTGGCCTTGAGCGGCTCGATATCGGCAGGGCGCGGGAACAAGGTCACCTGGCACTCGTTCTTCTTCAGCTTCTGCATGCGCACCGAGGCGTCGGTGGTGATGGCGAAGATCAGGTTGTCGATCTTCACGTCCTCGGGTTTCCAGTAATCCTTGTTGCCCTTGAAGCGGATCTGGGCGTCCTTCTGGTACTTGCTGAACACGAACGGGCCGGTGCCGATCGGTTTCTGGTTGATGTCTGCAGCCTTGCCTTCTTTGAGCAACTGGTCGGCGTACTCGGCCGACTGCACGGAGGCAAAGCTCATCGCCAGGTTCTGGATGAACGCGGCGTCCACCTGGTTGAGGGTGAACCTGACGGTGTGCTCGTCGAGCTTCTCCACCTTGGCGATGTTGTTGTCCATGCCCATGTCGGTGAAGTAGGGGAACTCAGTGGGGTAGGCCTTACGGAACGGGTGATTCTTGTCGAGCATGCGGTTGAAGGTGAACAGCACGTCGTCTGCGTTGAATTCGCGGCTTGGCTTGAAGTAATCGGTGGTGTGGAACTTGACCCCTTCGCGCAGGTGGAAGGTGTAGGTCTTGCCGTCGTCGGACACCTCCCATTTGGTCGCCAAGCCGGGGATAACGGCGGTGCCGCCACGTTCGAACTGGGTCAGGCGGTTGAACACGGTCTCGGCCGAGGCGTCGAAGTCGGTTCCGGTGGTGTATTGCCCCGGGTCGAAGCCGGCGGGGCTGCCTTCGGAGCAGAACACCAGGTTGGACGCGGCGTGGGCAAGCGGAGCGCCGGTCAGCAAGCCTGCGCCGAGCAGGAACGGAATGACTGCGTGTTTGAGCATGGTGGCCTCATTGTTGTCATTTTTCTGATTCGAGGTGGCCTCGTGAGCCGACCTGCGGATACTTATGCAGGGTGTGTTCCCAATGCAACACTGCGAAGGATAGTTGGCGTCAGAAAAGTAGTACGGGCGTACATGGATGTCGCATATGTATAACTTTCGAGGAAGTTGAACGTTTGCGAGGGCAAAATGATGGCTTTTTCGGGATGTTTCGCGGGAGGGAATTTGTAGGAAGCACTATTTGAGTGCGTAGGAAATGTCTCTATTTGTGCTGCTGGGGCGCAATGCGCCCCTTGTATCGCCTGCGTTGATCAAGGCATCTGCACTTCGATCAGGCCGTCTGCGTTCATGCTGACTTCGCTGGTACCCGCCTCGATATCCGGCGCCGGTGCTGCTTCGTCGGCACCCATGGCTTTCATGGCCATTGGCGCGCTGCGCAGATAGGGGCGTGGGTAGCCGCTGCTGTTGAGGTTCAGGCTGACCACTTTATAGCCCTTGCCACCCAGGGCTTCGGTGGCCAGTTGCGCACGGGCCTTGAAGGCATTGACCGCATCCTTGAGCAAGGCGTCTTCGCTGGCCTTGCGCGTGGCCGGGGCGATGGAGAAGTCCATGCCGCCCATCTTCAGGTCTTGCAGCAGGTCGGCACTGAGCTGAGAGAGGGCCGGGAAGTCGGCGCTTTCCAGGCGCACTTCGGCACGCTCGCGCCAGCCGGTGATCTTCTGCCCCTTGCTGTCGTAGACCGGGTAGCTGTTGCGGCTGCCCTGGCTGATTTTCACGTCCTTGACCTGGCGGGCCTGCTGCACGGCCTTGTTCATGGTTTCGGTGATCTGTTTGGCAAGCTTGCCCGGGTCGGTGTTCTGCGCTTCGCTATAAAGGGTCACGACCATCAGGTCGCGGGGCACTTCCTTGCTGACTTCTGCACGCAGCGATATCTGGTTGTAGCGCGGCTCATCAGCCGCCAGCGCCGGCAGGCTGGCGAGCAGGCCGCAGGACAGGATCAGGGCAGCGCCGCGACGAGGGTTAGGCATGTGATACTCCTTGGCAATGAAAGGCGTGGGTTCTGGCCATCCATCCCACGCATGGCCCATCAGACCGGGATCAGTGTAGTGGGTTCAAAAGTGCCATCATGAAGCTGTGACAAACTGTGGCGCTTTGCCGCATCGCTGCAGCTGGGCGCGCGCCTTCGGTATACTCCAGCCGATTGTCCTGGAGCACTCATCAGGAGAGCTCATGCTCGCCGCCGCACAACCGCTGTCCGCTACCCGCCAGAACCTCTGGCGCCTGACTGTCATTCGCGTTCTGGTCCTGGCCGCTCAGGCAGGCTCGGTGGGCGTTGCCTACTGGACCGAACTGCTGCCGCTGCCGTGGTTTTCCCTGGCCGCGACCCTGGCTCTGTCGTCCCTGCTGTGCGCCTTCACCGCGTTGCGCTTGCGCCTGTCGCTGCCGGTCACCGAACTGGAATACGCGCTGCAGCTGGCCTGCGACCTGCTGATCCACAGCGCGCTGCTTTATTACTCGGGCGGCTCGACCAACCCCTTCGTCTCCTATTACCTGGTGCCGCTGGCCATTGCCGCCGTGACCTTGCCCTGGCTCTACTCGCTGATCCTGTCGGGTATCGCCCTGACCGCCTACAGCCTGTTGCTGGTGCAGTTCTACCCGCTTGAAGGCCTGCCGATGGCGCGGGACAAGATGCAGGTCTACGGCATGTGGTTGAGCATCGCGCTGGCGGCTGCGGTGATCACCTTCTTCGCCGCGCGCATGGCCGAAGAGCTGCGCCGTCAGGAAAAACTGCGCTCCGAACGGCGCGAAGAAAGCCTGCGCGACGAACAATTGTTGGCCGTGGCCACCCAGGCCGCCGGTGCCGCCCATGAGCTGGGTACGCCGCTGGCGACCATGAGCGTGCTGCTCAACGAAATGCGCCAGGACCACGCCGACCCGCTGTTGCAGGAGGACCTGCAGATCCTTCAGGACCAGGTCAAGCTGTGCAAGGAAACCCTGCAGCAACTGGTGCGTGCCGCTGAAGCCAATCGCCGCCTGGCGATGGTGGAGCAGGACGTGACCGAGTGGCTCGATGAGGCGCTGAACCGTTGGCACCTGATGCGTCCGGAAGCCAGCTATCGCTTCCAGCGTCTGCGCGACGGCCAGGTGCCCCGCCTGACCCCGCCACCGGACCTGACCCAGGCGCTGCTGAACTTGTTGAACAATGCCGCCGATGCGTGCCCTGACGACCTGGAGGTACGCCTGGACTGGGACGCCCAGGACATCGTCATCAGCATCCGCGACCATGGCCCCGGCGTGCCGCCGGCCATTGCCGAAGCAATCGGCAAACCCTTCATTACCACCAAAGGCAAAGGCTTCGGCCTGGGCCTGTTCTTGAGCAAAGCCAGCGTGACCCGTGCGGGCGGTTCGGTGAAACTCTATAGTCATGAGCAGGGTGGCACCCTGACCGAACTGCGCCTGCCCCATGGCAAGCGAGGAGATGAATGATGAGCGAAGAAAACCAGGTCGAAAGCGAAGAGCTGCCGCACCTGCTGCTGGTGGATGACGATGCCACCTTCACGCGGGTCATGGCCCGTGCCATGAGCCGTCGCGGTTTCCGCGTGAGCACTGCAAGCTCCGCCGAGGAAGGCCTGGTCCTGGCGCAGAATGATCTGCCGGACTACGCCACGCTGGACTTGAAAATGGAGGGCGACTCCGGCCTGGTGCTGCTGCCCAAGCTGCTGGAGCTGGACCCGGAAATGCGCGTGGTGATCCTCACCGGCTACTCGAGCATTGCCACGGCGGTCGAGGCGGTCAAGCGCGGGGCGTGCAACTACCTGTGCAAACCGGCCGATGCCGACGATGTGCTGGCGGCACTGCTCTCGGAGCATACGGACCTGGATACGTTGGTGCCGGAAAACCCCATGTCGGTGGACCGCTTGCAGTGGGAGCACATCCAGCGCGTGCTCAGCGAGCACGAGGGCAATATCTCCGCTACCGCGCGGGCGCTGGGCATGCACCGGCGCACGTTGCAGCGCAAGCTGCAGAAACGGCCTGTGCGGCGCTGAACTTATCCTGGCAGTACCGGCCCTATCGCCGGCAAGCCGGCCCACAGGTGCTCCACAGTATTCAGGCTTGATGGGGACCAGTGGGAGCCGGCTTGCCGGCGATAGGGCCTAACAGAAATTTCTATATATTGCGGCTGATCCCCGCAACTCCTGACGCGTTGGCGTATCATTAGCCCCCTAACGGCAACCCTTCAGGATCGCTAGCGCATGCTCGCCCTTCTTATCCAGACGCTGAACATCACGGCGCCCGTCTTCGCCATGCTGTTCCTGGGCGTGCTGCTCAAACGCATTCACCTGATCGACGACAATTTCAACCGGGTTGCCTCGCAACTGGTGTTCAACGTCTGCATGCCTGCGCTGTTGTTCCTCGGCATCTACCATGCCGACCTGGCAACGGCGATCAAACCGGGTGTCATCCTCTATTTCGTCGCTGCCACGCTGGTCGGCTTCGCCGTGGCCTGGGGCCTGGCAATCTGGCGCAGCCCGCTGGCCGACCGCGGCATCTACACCCAGGGTGCGTTTCGCGGCAACAACGGCGTGATCGGCCTGGCCCTGGCCGCCAGCCTTTACGGGGACTACGGTATCTCGCTGGGGGCAGTGCTCGCAGGCCTGGTGATCCTCCTGTACAACTCGCTTTCAGCCGTAGTGCTGGCGGTATACAGCCCGGACCTGAAGTCCGACCCGTGGAGCATCTGCAAGAGCATTTTCAGCAACCCGCTGATCATCAGCGTGCTACTGGCCACGCCCATGGCCTATGGGCAGGTACCCCTGCCCAACTGGTTGCTCACCTCGGGCGACTACCTCGCGCAGATGACCCTGCCGCTGGCGCTGATCTGTATCGGTGGCACCCTGTCGCTCAACGCCCTGCGCGACAGCGGCAAGTTGGCCATCGATGCCAGCCTGGTGAAGATGCTCTGGTTGCCGCTGTTCGGCACGCTCGGTGCCTGGCTCTGCGGTTTTCGCGGGGCTGAGCTGGGCATTCTGTTCCTGTACATCGGCAGCCCCACTGCGGCGGCCAGTTACGTCATGGCACGGGCAGCCAACGGCAATCACGAACTGGCGGCATCGATCATCGTGATCACTACGCTAATGGCGGCGATCACCACCAATATTGGTATTTTCATCTTGCAGTGGGGCGGATGGATCTAGATCCTTGACTGCATACCTCAAAAAACACTGCCTCACTGAGCTTAAGGACACTTCATGCAAGACCAGAGCACGCCCGAGCGGTTGCAGCGCGGGCTGAAGAATCGCCATATCCAGCTGATCGCGCTGGGCGGTGCCATCGGTACCGGGTTGTTCCTGGGTATCGCCCAGACCATCCAGCTGGCGGGCCCCTCCGTTTTGCTGGGCTATGCCATCGCTGGCCTGATGGCTTTCTTCATCATGCGCCAGTTGGGCGAAATGGTGGTCGAAGAGCCGGTAGCCGGCAGTTTCAGCCACTTCGCACACCAGTACTGGAGTGAGTTCGCAGGCTTCGTCTCGGGCTGGAACTACTGGGTGGTGTATGTGCTCGTGGGTATGGCCGAGCTCACCGCCGTTGGCATCTATGTGCAGTACTGGTGGCCGGAGTTTCCCACCTGGGCCACGGCGGCGATCTTCTTCGTGGTGATCAACCTGATCAACCTGACCCAAGTCAAGGTCTATGGCGAGATGGAGTTCTGGTTCGCCCTGGTCAAGGTGGTGGCCATCGTCAGCATGATCGGTTTCGGCGCGTGGCTGCTGAGCAGTGGCCACGGCGGCCCGGACGCCAGTGTGGCCAACCTGTGGCAATACGGCGGGTTTTTCCCCAATGGCGTCACCGGGCTGGTGATGGCGCTGGCGGTGATCATGTTCTCCTTTGGTGGCCTGGAGCTGGTGGGCATCACGGCCGCCGAAGCGGACAACCCGCGCCAGAGCATTCCCAAGGCAACCAACCAGGTGGTTTACCGCATCCTGATTTTCTACATCGGTGCGCTGGCGGTGCTGTTGTCGCTGTACCCGTGGCAGAAGGTCGTGCAGGGTGGCAGCCCGTTCGTGATGATCTTCCACGAACTGGACAGCGACCTGGTGGCGACCATCCTCAATATCGTGGTGCTGACAGCTGCGCTGTCGGTCTACAACAGTTGCGTGTACGCCAACAGCCGTATGTTGTTCGGCCTGGCCAGCCAGGGCGACGCACCACGCCAGCTGCTCAAGGTCAGCCGCAGCGGTGTGCCACTGACTGCGTTGGGCGTGTCGGCTTTCGCTACGGGCATGTGCGTGGTGATCAACTACCTGATGCCGGGTGATGCATTCGGCCTGCTGATGGCGCTGGCGGTGTCGGCGCTGGTGATCAACTGGGCGAGCATCAGCATTACCCACCTGAAGTTCCGCAAGGCCAAGCTGGCGGCAGGTATCCAGCCGTTCTACCAGAGCTGGGGGCACCCGTTCACCAACTACCTGTGCCTGGCATTTATCGTGCTGATTCTGGTGGTGATGTACCTGACCCCGCCGATTCGTATTTCGGTGATGCTGATACCCGGGTGGATTGCGCTGCTTTGGGTAGCGTTCCGGTTGAAGAAAGCCCGGCAGGCTTGAGTCAGGGTGCATGTCTTGAGTGGTGCGGCGCGCCACCCAAGCCATGCACTTCGTCGCGACACCACCTTCCCGCCGTTAGTGCTGCCGCCGCCAGGCCCTCACAGTGGTGTACAACAGCACCAGGCCGAGCACTGGCAGAACGTAGAAGAGCATCAGCCGTTCCAGGCGGCCGGCCAGCGGCATGCCGATGGTGAACGCCACCACGTGCAGCCCGTAGACCAGGTAAAGGCCAAGTAATACCAACCCTTCGGCCCGGGTAATCCGGTACCCGGAGTAGAACACTGGCAGGCTCAGCGCCGCGACGCCGAGCATTACCGGTAGGTCGAAGCCCAGTGCGTTTGGCGATATGGTCAGCGGCTCGGGTGTGGTCAGTGCGGTCAGGCCTAGCACCGCCAGCAGATTGAACAGGTTGCTGCCGATCACCGTGCCCACGGCGATCTCCCGTTCCCCTCGCAGGGCGGCAATCAGCGCCGCAGCCAGTTCGGGCAGTGACGTGCACACCGCGACAACGGTCAAGCCGATGATGCGTTCAGACAAGCCCAGGTCGGTCGCGACTTCGACCGCCGCTTCCAGCAGCAAGTGGCCGGCCAGGCTGAGCAGGCCGAAGCCGAACGCCACTTGCAGCAGTGTGCCGGTCCAGAAGCGCCCGGCGCTGCTGGCCAGCGCACGCGGTGCAGGGTAGGTGCGGGCATAGTGGCGCGACTGGTGCCAGAGCATGACCAGATACCCCACGAGGCCTGATAGCAGCACCAGCCCTTCCACGCGCCCCAGATGGCCGTTGGCGGCCAGCGCATAGACCAGTGCGCTGGCGAGGATCATCAGTGGAATGTCCAGGCGCACCAGTTGGCGGGACACGCGTAGCGGGATGATCAATGCAGCCAGGCCAAGGATCACCAGAACATTGAAGATGTTACTGCCGATCACGCTGCCCACGGCCACATCGGGCGCGCCCTGATAGGCGGCCTGCAGGCTGACGGTCAGCTGTGGCGCCGTACTGCCGAATGCCACCAGGCTCAGGCCAATGATCAGCGGCCGTACGTGTACACGCTGTGCCAGGCGAAGGGCGGCTCGCACCAGCAGTTCGGCGCCGGCCACCAGCAACAGCAAGGCTATGCCCAGTTGCAGGAGGCTGAAGGTGGGGAGGGTGGCCAGGTCGAAAATGGTTGGAACTCCGTTGCGTCAGTCGCTTAGACCTTGTACCCGCACGCGCGCCGTTCCGCTACGGATCATGCCGATTTTTTCTGCTGCAGCGCGCGACAGGTCGATCAGCCGGCCGCGTGTGTGCGGGCCGCGGTCG
Organism: Pseudomonas sp. SG-MS2; assembly: GCF_009933855.1. Classification (NCBI taxonomy): domain Bacteria; kingdom Pseudomonadati; phylum Pseudomonadota; class Gammaproteobacteria; order Pseudomonadales; family Pseudomonadaceae; genus Pseudomonas; species Pseudomonas sp. SG-MS2. The sequence continues at coordinate 21,140 of NZ_MOMO01000020.1, forward strand.
TTGATGCGGACCACCACGCTGCGTTGGTTGGCGAGGTTGGTGACCAGTACCCGGGTGCCGAAGGGCAGGCTGCGATGCGCTGCGGTCAGGCCGTGCTGGTTGAAGGCTTCGCCGCTGGCGGTGCGTTTGCCGTGGTGGCGGGCGCCGTAATAGGAGGCGGTGCCGGTCTGGTTGTAACCACGGGGGTCGATGTCGTGGCTGGCGCAGCCGGCCAACAGGGAAAACAGGGCCAGGGTGGCGATGGATCTTTTTAGCAAGGTGATGCTCCGGTGCTGCCATTGGGCGCGCTTGGCGGCGCGGTGGCTGTAGGAGCCGCCTTGTGTCGCGAAAGGGCCGCAGCGCGGCCCCATGGCCAGGTCACTGCATAAGCCTTTGGGGCTGCTTTGCAGCCCTTTCGCGACACGAGGCCGCTCCTACAAAGCTCACCCTTCGAGCTTGGCCTTGAGCAATTGGTTCACTTGCCCCGGGTTGGCCTTGCCCTTGGAGGCTTTCATCGCCTGGCCGACGAAGAAGCCGAACATCTTGCCGCGCTTGGCTTCATCGGCGGCGCGGTACTGTTCGACCTGCTCGGCGTTGGCAGCAAGCACTTCATCGAGCATCTTGTCGATCGCGCCGGTATCGGTGACCTGTTTCAGGCCTTTGCTCTCGATGATGCTGTCGGCATCGCCTTCACCGGCGGCCATGGCCTCGAACACGGTCTTGGCGATCTTGCCGCTGATGGTGTTGTCGCGGATACGCAGCAGCATGCCACCGAGCTGCTCGGCACTGACCGGTGCCTGGTCGATCTCGATACCCAGCTTGTTCAGCAGGCTGCCCAGTTCGACCATGACCCAGTTGGCTGCCAGCTTGGCGTCGCCGCCAATCTTCACCACCTGCTCGAAGTAGTCCGCCTGCTCACGGCTGGAGGCCAGCACGTTGGCGTCGTAGGCCGACAGGCCATACTGGCTCTGGAAGCGCTCGACCTTCTGCGGTGGCAGCTCCGGCAAGCCGGCACGGATGGTTTCGAGGAAACTGTCCTCGATCACCACCGGCAGCAGGTCCGGGTCGGGGAAGTAACGGTAGTCGTTGGCTTCCTCCTTGCTGCGCATGGAGCGGGTCTCGTCCTTGTTCGGGTCGTACAGGCGGGTTTCCTGAACCACCTTGCCGCCATCTTCGATCAGGTCGATCTGGCGCTGGATTTCGCTGTTGATCGCGCGCTCGATGAAGCGGAACGAGTTGACGTTCTTGATCTCGCAGCGGGTGCCGAACTCGGCCTGGCCTTTGGGCCGGATCGAGACGTTGCAGTCGCAGCGCAGCGAGCCTTCAGCCATGTTGCCGTCGCAGATGCCCAGGTAGCGCACCAGCGCGTGGATCGCCTTGACGTAGGCCACGGCCTCCTTGGCGCTGCGCATGTCCGGTTCGGAAACGATTTCCAGCAGCGGGGTGCCGGCACGGTTCAGGTCGATACCGGTGGAGCCGCTGAAGTCTTCGTGCAGGCTCTTGCCGGCGTCTTCTTCCAGGTGCGCGCGGGTTACGCCGATGCGCTTGATGGTGCCGTCTTCCAGGGCGATGTCCAGGTGGCCCTTGCCGACGATCGGCAAGTCCATCTGGCTGATCTGATAGCCCTTGGGCAGGTCGGGATAGAAGTAGTTCTTGCGCGCGAACACGTTGCGCTTGCCGATCTGGGCATCGATCGCCAGGCCGAACATGCAGGCCATGCGCACGGCTTCCTGGTTCAGCACCGGCAGTACGCCGGGCATGCCAAGGTCAACCAGGCTCGCCTGGGTGTTCGGCTCGGAGCCGAAGGTGGTGGCGCTGCCGGAAAAGATCTTCGACTGGGTGGCCAGCTGGGTATGGATTTCCAGCCCGATCACAACTTCCCATTGCATGTGTGAATTCCTCAGAAGCCGTTGGGGGCGCGGGTGTGCCAGTCGGTGACCTGCTGGTAGCGGTGCGCGACATTGAGCAGGCGGCCTTCCTGGAAGTACGGGGCCAGCAGCTGTACGCCGACCGGCAGGCCATCGACGAAGCCGGCTGGCATCGACAGGCCCGGCAGGCCCGCCAGGTTGGCGGTGATGGTGTAGACGTCTTCAAGGTATGCCGCGACCGGGTCGCTGCTCTTGGCGCCGAGCTTCCAGGCCGGGTTGGGCGTGGTCGGGCCAAGGATCAGGTCGACGCCTTCGAAGGCGGCCATGAAGTCGTTCTTGATCAGGCGGCGGATCTGCTGCGCCTTGACGTAGTAGGCGTCGTAGTAGCCAGCCGACAGGGCGTAGGTGCCGACCATGATGCGGCGCTGGACTTCGGCACCGAAGCCTTCGCCACGGGAGCGCTTGTACAGGTCGGTCAGGTCTTTGGGGGCGTCGCAGCGGTAGCCGAAGCGCACGCCGTCGAATCGCGACAGGTTGGAAGAGGCTTCGGCCGGCGCGATCACGTAGTACGCAGGGATTGCGTGCTGCATGTTCGGCAGGCTGATTTCCTTGACCACTGCGCCGAGCTTTTCCAGCTCCTTGACGCTGGCCTGGACCAGTTCGGCGATGCGCGGGTCGAGGCCGGCGCCGAAGTACTCTTTCGGCAGGCCGATGCGCAGGCCTTGCAGCGAGGCATTCAGGTTGGCGCTGTAGTCCGGCACCGGCTCGTCAATGCTGGTGGAGTCCTTGGCGTCGAAACCGGCCATGCCTTGCAGCAGCAGCGCGCAGTCTTCGGCGGTGCGGGCCAGCGGGCCACCCTGGTCGAGGCTGGAGGCATAGGCGATCATGCCCCAGCGCGAAACGCGACCGTACGTCGGTTTTAGGCCTGTGAGGTTGGTCAGTGCTGCCGGCTGTCGGATCGAGCCGCCGGTATCGGTGCCGGTGGTCGCCGGCAGCAGGCGGGCAGCCACGGCCGCAGCGGAGCCGCCGGACGAGCCGCCTGGCACGTGCTCGAGGTTCCAGGGGTTTTTCACCGCGCCATAGTGGCTGGATTCGTTGGCAGACCCCATGGCGAATTCGTCCATGTTGGTCTTGCCCAGGGTGACCATGCCGGCCTCGGCCAGCTTGGCGACCACGGTGGCGTCATACGGCGCCTTGAAGTTGTCGAGCATCTTCGAGCCGCAGCTGGTGCGTACGCCGTTGGTGCAGAACAGGTCCTTGTGGGCGATAGGGGCGCCCAGCAGTGCGCCGGTCTCACCGGCGGCGCGACGGGCGTCGGCGGCACGGGCCTGGCCCAGGGCCAGCTCCTCGGTGACGCTGATGAAGCTGTTGAGTTGCGGGTCGAGCTGCTGGATGCGCGCCAGCAGGGCGCCGGTCAGCTCTTCGGAGGAAAACGACTTGTCGGCGAGCCCGCGGGCGATCTCGGCCAGGGTCAATTGATGCATGGCAGGCACTATCCCTTACTCGATGACTTTGGGAACCAGGTACAGACCGCTTTCGGTCTTTGGTGCGATGGCTTGGTAGGCATCGCGCTGGTTGCTTTCGGTGACCTGGTCGGGACGCAGGCGCTGGCTGGCCTCCAGGGGGTGGGCCAGGGGCTCGATGCCGGTGGTGTCGACCGCTTGCATCTGGTCGACCAGCCCGAGAATGCTGTTCAGTGCATCGGTAATGCGTGGCAGTTCGCCTTCATTCAGGCCCAGGCGGGCCAGATGGGCGATCTTTTCCACGTCGCAGCGTTCAAGCGCCATGGGTATCTCCAGGGGAAACAAAGAACGGAATAAGGTCCGTGATGAGGAACATGTCGGCATTCTGGCGGTCATACGGCCGCGATCATCTGCTGGCGTGCTCGGAAAAACGACCAATTTAACATATTGGCTCCTTGCCCAAAATCCCTGCCATTGTTAGAGTTTGCCGCACTTTTTTACCCACGCTTTCCCCAGGGTCACTTTCCCATGTTCAAGAAACTGCGTGGCATGTTTTCCAGCGATCTCTCCATCGACCTGGGTACTGCCAACACCCTTATCTACGTGCGTGAGCGCGGTATCGTCCTGAATGAGCCCTCGGTAGTTGCCATCCGTACCCACGGCAACCAGAAAAGCGTCGTCGCCGTCGGTACCGAAGCCAAACGCATGCTGGGCCGTACGCCCGGCAACATTGCTGCCATTCGTCCGATGAAGGACGGCGTCATCGCCGACTTCAGCGTTTGTGAAAAAATGTTGCAGTACTTCATCAACAAGGTTCACGAAAACAGCTTCCTGCAGCCCAGCCCTCGCGTGCTGATCTGCGTGCCGTGCAAGTCGACCCAGGTAGAGCGCCGCGCCATTCGCGAATCGGCTCTGGGTGCCGGTGCCCGTGAAGTGTTCCTGATCGAAGAACCAATGGCCGCTGCCATCGGTGCGGGCCTGCCGGTCGAAGAAGCCCGTGGCTCGATGGTCGTCGATATCGGTGGTGGTACCACTGAAATCGCCCTGATCTCGCTCAATGGCGTGGTCTACGCCGAGTCTGTCCGCGTTGGCGGCGACCGCTTCGACGAGGCCATCGTCACCTATGTGCGCCGCAACTACGGCAGCCTGATCGGCGAATCCACTGCCGAACGCATCAAGCAGGAAATCGGTACCGCCTACCCGGGCGGCGAAGTGCGTGAAGTCGACGTGCGCGGCCGCAACCTGGCCGAAGGCGTGCCACGTGCCTTCACCCTGAACTCCAACGAAGTGCTCGAAGCCCTGCAGGAGTCGCTGGCGACCATCGTTCAGGCCGTCAAGAGCGCCCTGGAGCAGTCTCCGCCGGAGCTGGCCTCCGACATCGCCGAGCGTGGCCTGGTGCTGACCGGTGGTGGCGCGCTGCTGCGCGACCTCGACAAGCTGCTGGCCCAGGAAACCGGCTTGCCGGTGATCGTTGCCGAGGACCCGCTGACCTGCGTGGCCCGTGGCGGCGGTCGTGCACTGGAGATGATGGACAAGCACGCGATGGACCTGCTCTCCAGCGAGTGATCGAGCGCCCGGTTTACAGGTGGCACGCGCAGTGCTACCTGTATGCGTTGGGCTGGCGTCCGTTGGGGCGCCGCTTCCGTCAACCCGCAACCAGGCTGGTGCGTTGTCCCATGTCCAATGACTTCCTGAGTCGTCCACGAGGAACGGCCCATTAAACCGCTTTTCTCCAAGGGCCCTTCGCTGGGCGTGCGCCTGCTCGTACTGGTGGTGCTTTCGGTCGCGCTGATGGTGGTCGATGCGCGCTTTGACCTGCTCAAGCCCGTGCGCAGCCAGATGGGCCTGGTACTGATGGAATCGTACTGGATCACCGACTTGCCTCAGCGGATGTGGCAAGGCGTGGCGGGCCAGTTCGGCAGCCGTAACGAACTGATCGCGGAAAACGAGAAACTCAAGACCGAAGCCCTGCTGCTGCAGGGGCGCCTGCAGAAGCTGGCGGCCCTGACCGAGCAGAACGTGCGCCTGCGCGAGTTGCTCAACTCCTCTGCACTGGTCAACGAGAAGGTCGAGGTGGCTGAGCTGATCGGCGTCGACCCCAACCCGTTCACCCACCGTATCCTGATCAACAAAGGCGAGCGCGACGGTGTGTTCCTTGGCCAGCCGGTGCTCGATGCCCGCGGCCTGATGGGCCAGGTGGTCGAGCTGATGCCCTACACCGCACGAGTGTTGCTGCTGACCGACACCACCCACAGCATCCCGGTACAGGTCAACCGTAACGGCCTGCGCGCGATTGCCAGCGGTACTGGCAACCCGGAGCGTCTGGAGCTGCGTCATGTTGCCGACACGGCTGACATCAAGGAAGGCGACTTGCTGGTGAGCTCCGGCATGGGCCAGCGCTTCCCGGCCGGCTACCCGGTGGCCACGGTCAACGAAGTGATCCATGACTCCGGCCAGCCGTTCGCCATCGTTCGCGCCATTCCTACCGCCGCACTCAACCGCAGCCGCTACATGCTGCTGGTGTTCAGCGACCGGCGTTCTCCGGAGCAGCGTGCCACCGACGCGGCGCTCGCCCAGGAAGAGGCGGACCGCAAGGGCGCAGCGA
>NZ_MOMO01000156.1:0-5359 GCF_009933855.1 Pseudomonas sp. SG-MS2
CGACCTCGGCGCGCGCGATGCAAAAGCTCAGGGCTTTGGCACAGATCTCGTCGAACAGCGCTTCGCGCTTGGCTTCGGTGAGTTTCTTCGAGTCGTTGAGGCCGAGGATCGGCCGCGCCGGGTCAAGAATCACCGCCGCTGTGACGACCGCCCCGCACAGCGGGCCGCGCCCGACTTCGTCGACCCCGGCAACCAGGTCCTCGACCAGGTTGAAATCCAGTCCTATCTGCATGTCAGCGGTCCTTGAGCAAGGCCAGCACCGCGTCGGCTGCCTGGTTGGAGGCGTCGCGGCGCAGGGTGCGGTGAATCTCGTCGAAGCGCTCGGTCTGCTGCCTGCCGTCGGCCACCAGGGGAGCCAGGGTTTGTGCGAGGGCCTCGCTGGTGGCGGCATCCTGCAGCAACTCTGGCACCAATTCGCGCTGGGCGAGCAAGTTGGGCAACGACACGTAGGGGCTTTTCACCAGACGCTTGAGAATCCAGTAGGTCAGTGGCGCGAGGCGATAGGCAACGACCATGGGGCGCTTGTACAGCATGGCCTCCAGGGTGGCGGTACCCGACGCGATCAGCACCGCATCACAGGCTGCCAGGGCCTGATGCGACTGGCCATCGAGCAGCGTCAGCGGCAAGTCGCGACCTTCAAGCATCTGTTCGAGCTGTGCACGCCGTGCCCCATTGGCGCATGGCACTACAAAGTGCACGCCGGGTATCAGCTCGCCCAAGCGCTGCGCCGCATCCAGGAACAACGCCCCCAGGCGCCCGACTTCCCCGCCACGGCTGCCAGGCATCAGGGCAACCACCGGCCCTGCACCCAGCCCCAGCGCCGTGCGCGCAGCCTGCCGATCCGCAGCCAACGGTATGGTATCGGCCAACGGATGGCCGACGAACCTAACCGGCACGCCCTGCTCTTCATAGAAGCGCGCTTCGAATGGCAGCAGCGTCAGCATCAGATCGCAACCTTCACGAATCTTCAGCACACGCTTCTGCCGCCATGCCCAGACCGAAGGGCTGACGTAGTGCACGGTCTTGATACCGGCCTGGCGTAGCTTCAGTTCGATATTGAGGGTGAAGTCAGGTGCATCGATGCCAATGAACACATCGGGCTTTTCGGCAATCAGGGTCTGGATCAGTACCTTGCGCCGCTTGAGCAGCTCGCGCAGGCGCCCCAGCACTTCTACCAGGCCCATGACCGCCAGACGTTCCATGGGGAAATACGACTGCATGCCCTCGGCTTCCATCAGCGGGCCGCCGACGCCGATGAAGCGCACCTGGGGATGGCGCGCCTTCAAGGCGCGCATCAGACCGGAACCGAGAATATCGCCGCTGGCCTCACCCGCAACCAGGGCTACGCAAAGTTGCGCCATGTCAGCGGGTAATGCCGCGGGCAGAATTCACGATCGACTGACGGAACAAGTCGACCTCTGGGTGTTTGCCTGCCAGCTCATCCAGTTCCTTGACCGCTTCTTCAACGGTCAGGCCCTGGCGGTAGACGATCTTGTAGGAACGACGCAGGGCATGGATGACCTCGTCGCTGAACCCGCGACGGCGCATGCCTTCGAAGTTCATGCTGCGGGCTTCGGCGGGGCTGCCGAATACCGTGACGAAAGCCGGAACGTCCTTGCCGATCGCCGTGCCCATGCCGGAGAAGGCATGCGCGCCGATGTGGCAGTACTGGTGCACCAGGGTGAAACCGGACAGGATCGCCCAGTCACCCACATGCACATGCCCGGCCAGCGCAGTGTTGTTGACCAGGATGCAATGGTTGCCGATCACACTGTCATGGCCGATGTGGGCATAGGCCATGATCAGGTTGTGGTCACCCAGCGTGGTTTCAGCGCGGTCCTGGACCGTGCCACGGTGAATGGTCACACCCTCGCGAATCACGTTGTGATCACCGATCACCAGGCGCGTTGGCTCCCCTTTGTACTTCAGGTCCGGGGTGTCTTCGCCGATCGAGGAAAACTGGTAGATGCGATTGTGCTTGCCGATCCGGGTCGGCCCCTTGAGCACCACGTGAGGACCAATGACGGTACCCTCCCCGATTTCGACATCAGGGCCAACGATCGACCACGGGCCGACCTCGACACCATCGGCCAGTTTGGCCGACGGATCGATGATCGCCCGCGGATCAATCGAATTCATAGCTCACGTTCCGCACAGGTGATCTCAGCCGAGCACACTGGCTTGCCATCGACCAGTGCCCGGCACTCGAACTTCCAGATGGTCTTCTTACGGCCGATGAACTTGGCCTCCAGCACCAACTGGTCGCCCGGCAGGACGGGCTGACGGAAACGCAACTTGTCGGAACCGACGAAGTAATAGAGCGTGCCGTCGGCCGGCTTGGCGTCGAGCATCTTGAAACCGAGAATGCCTGCAGCCTGTGCCATGGCCTCGATGATCAGCACGCCTGGCATCACCGGGTGTTCCGGGAAATGCCCGTTGAAGAACGGCTCGTTGATGCTGACATTCTTGTAGGCACGAATGCTCTGGGCCTCGAAGTCCAGATCCGTTACACGATCCACCAACAGGAACGGGTAACGGTGAGGCAGGTATTCGCGAATCTCGTTGATGTCCATCATTTCGGGGGGAAGCCTGTAATAAGAATAGGGAGCGCAGGTGCTGACCACACGCTCCTTTTGCAATCCAAAGAGGAGCCAGCTAGCGACTGTTCACTCTTGCTCAGGAAATGGTATCAGCCTTCTGATGTCGGCTGGCCACCTGAGGTCACGGTATCGACACGTTTTTCCAGCTGCTGGAGACGTTTGGACATGTCATCCAGCTGGCGGATACGCGCAGCGCTCTTGCGCCAGTCAGCCAGTGGCTGCATGGCAGTGCCGGAAGAATACGCACCCGGTTCGGTGATCGAACGGGTGACCATGGTCATCCCGGAAACGAATACGTTGTCGCAGACATCAATGTGCCCCACCATGCCCACGCCACCGGCAATGGTGCAGTGCTTGCCAATGCGCGTGCTGCCGGAAATCCCGACGCAGGCAGCCATGGCCGTGTGCTCGCCGATCTGCACGTTGTGAGCGATCTGGATCTGGTTGTCGAGCTTGACGCCGTCGGCGATCCGCGTGTCGGACAACGCGCCCCGGTCGACAGCGGTGTTCACGCCGATTTCGACGTCATCACCTATGGTGACACCGCCGATCTGGGCGATCTTGCGCCATACGCCCTTCTCGTTGGCAAAGCCGAAGCCCTCACCACCGATCACCGCGCCAGACTGGATGACCACGCGCTTGCCTATGGTCACGTCGTGATACAGCGTGACCCGCGGTGCCAGCCAGCCACCCTCACCAACCACACAACGGGCACCGATCACGCAATGCGCACCGATGCTGACGTTGGCGCCAATGCGTGCGCCGCTCTCGATGACCACGAACGGCCCGATGCTGGCACTGGCATCCACCTGCGCATCCTCGGCAACCACGGCGCTGGGATGAATGCCCGCTACAGCCTTGGGTTTGGGATCGAACAGGTGGGAAATGCGCGCGTAGGCCAGGTACGGGTCCGCCACGATCAACGCATTGCCGGCAAAGCCTTCAGCATCTGCGGCCTGCAGCAACACCGCTGCTGCCTGGCAGTTATCCAGGTATTTGCGGTACTGCTTGTTGGCGAGAAAGCTCAACTGACCGGGGCCGGCCTCCTGCAAGGTGGCCAGCCCGGTGATCTGCAGCGCCTCGGAGCCTTTGAGAGTGGCCCCGAGGGCCTCGGCCAACTGGCCGAGCGTCATGGTCACGGTCATATCAACGGGCTTGGTTCATGCGCTCGATGACTTGGCGGGTGATGTCGTACTGAGGCTTGACATCAATGACCGCGCCACGCTCGAGGACCAGGTCGTAACCGCCTTTCTTGATCACTTCCTCGACAGCGCCGTCGAGCTTGGGCTTGAGCTGCTTGAGCATGTCGCGGTCAGCAACCGCCTTGGCTTCATTCAGTTCCTTGGACTGGAACTGGAAGTCACGGGCCTTTTGCTTGAATTCAAGCTCCAGGCGCTCACGCTCCGGCTGGGCCATCTTGTCGCCGCCTTTGATCAAGCGGTCCTGAATGCCTTTGGCGCTGCTTTCCAGGGTCTTGAGCTTGGTCAGCTGCGGGCCGAACTTCTTCTCGGCATCCACCGCGTATTTCTTGGCGGCATCAGATTCGAGCAACGCCATCTGATAGTTCAGCACGGCAACCTTCATTTCGGCGAAAGCCGGGGTGGCGACCAGCGCCGCGGCCAGTAAGGCCAGTTGAGTCAACTTACGCACGATGCACTCCTGGATAAACCGTTGTCGTTAAGCAAGGGCCGACCTTAGAAGGTCTGGCCCAAAGAGAATTGGAACACCTGGGTATCGGCATCGTCCGGCTTCTTGACCGGCATTGCCAGGCTGAAGCTCAACGGGCCCAGCGCGGTGATCCAGGTCACACCCAGGCCCACGGAGCTGGCCATGTCCGAGAAACCGACCTTGGCGCAGTCAGGCTTGGAACCGCAATTGGTGTCGAACACGTTACCCACATCCCAGAACACGGAGGTGCGCAGCGAACGCTGGTCCTTCACGAACGGCAGCGGGAACAACAGCTCTACGCCACCTTGTACCAGGACGTTGCCACCGAACGGCAGTGGGTCTTGGTCCGGGTCCAACTCAGTGCCGGGCCTGTTAGCTGCACCTGTGCTGGGCGTACTACGTGGGCCCAGGCTGCTGTCCTTGAAGCCGCGAACGGAGTTGAAGCCACCCGCATAGTAGTTCTCATAGAACGGCAGGCCCGAAGTACCACCGTAACCATCACCATAGCCCAGTTCGGTATGCAGACGCAGGGTGTACTCGTTGTTGATCGGCTTGAACAGCTGGCCGCGGTAATCAAGCTTGTAGAACGACAGATCGCTACCCGGAATCGTCGATTCCAAGGTCAGGCTCTGGGAGTGACCACGGGTTGCCAGCACGCCCTTGTTCAAGGTCGACTCGGACCAACCGATCGACGCCTTGAAGTTCAGGAAGTTATCACCCTCTTGATCGAGGAAGTCGAAGATCTCGTCAACGGTATAGCGACCGGTCTTGATCTTGTCCTGCTGCACGCTGAGGCCGTAGGTCAGACGCGAGGTTTCACTGATCGGGTAGCCAAGGCTGACGCCTGCACCCAGGCTGTCGACCGCATAGCTGGCCACGTCAACGTCAAGGTCGTCGTAGTCGGTGCTGCGGTAGAACGCGTTGTAACCCAGGCTGACGCCGTCGGCAGTGAAGTAGGGGTCAACGAAACCGAAGTTGTAGCGGGTCTGGTATTCCGAACGGGTCAGGCCGATGGACACCTTGTTACCGGTACCGAGGAAGTTGGTCTGGCTGATCGAGCCGCCCAGGATCAGGCCGGCGCTCTGGGCGAA
>NZ_MOMO01000157.1:0-19982 GCF_009933855.1 Pseudomonas sp. SG-MS2
GCCGGCCTGTTCGGCGGCCCGCCCAATACCACGTATGCCGAAGTGACCGGCGCCGTGATGCTGACCAAGAACTACAACCCGAAGATCATGACCTGGGCGGCGGTCTTTGCCATCACCCTGGCCTTCATCGGCAAGTTCGGTGCGTTGTTGCAGAGCATCCCGGTGCCGGTGATGGGCGGCATCCTCTGCCTGTTGTTCGGTTCGATCGCGGCGGTGGGCATGAACACCATGATCCGCCACAAGATCGACCTGGGCGAAGCTCGCAACCTGGTGATCGTGTCGGTGACCCTGGTGTTCGGTATCGGCGGCGTGCTGATCGGCAGCGGCGACGGCCCTGATGATTGGGGCCTGAAGGGCATCGCCCTGTGCGCTATCGTGGCCATTGCCCTGAACCTGATCCTGCCGGGCAACGATGGCTGGAAAAAAGAGAAGCTGGATGTATAAGAGCGGCCTTGCGTCGCTAAGGGGCCGCAAAGCGGCCCCTTCAATTCAAGCCTTTTCACACATCCGCGCCAGCACCCTCACCCACTCCGGGTGATCATTCAGGCACGGCACCAGCACCAACTCTTCGCCCCCTGCCTCGATGAACTGCTCCTTGCCGCGATCGCCAATTTCCTCCAGCGTCTCGATGCAATCGGCCACGAATGCCGGGCACATCACCAGCAGCTTCTTCGCCCCGGCCTTGGCCAGTTCATCCAGACGCGTCTCGGTATAGGGTTCGATCCACTTGTCTCGGCCTAACCGCGACTGGAACGAGACAGACCACTTGCCGTCCGGGATGCCCATCCTGGTGGCGAACGCCTTGGCCGACGCCAGGCACTGCCCCCGGTAGCACACCGCCCGCACTTCGGCACTGGCGTCCTTGCAGCAGTCCGCTGCCCGCAAATCATGCTTGCTACCAGGCATGAGCTTCTTCAGGTGCCGCTCGGGCAAGCCATGGAAGCTCAACAACAGGTGGTCGTAGTCCTGCTCAAGATAGGGCCGTGCACTGGCCACCAGGGCATCGATGTATTCAGGGTGGTCGTAGAACGGTTGCAGCACACGCAACTGCAACGGCAAGGCGCGTTCGGCGACAGTCTGGTTGGCCAGTGCCACGACCGTAGTCACCGTGCTGTCAGCGAATTGTGGATAAAGCGGCGCCAGTGTCACCTTGCGCACACCTTGAGCGGCGAGGCGCTCAAGCACCTGCGCCAGTGCTGGCTCGCCATAGCGCATGGCGATTTCCACCGGACCATGGGGCCAGTGCTCGACCATCGCGGCCTGCAGGCGACGCGTCAACACCACCAAGGGTGAGCCTTCGTCCCACCAGATCGAAGCATAGGCATGGGCAGACTGCTCTGGGCGCTTGATCAGGATCAGCGACACCAGCAAGCGCCGCACCGGCCATGGCAGGTCGACCACGTAAGGGTCCATCAGGAACTGGTTGAGGTAGCGGCGTACATCGGCTACCGAGGTGGAAGCCGGAGAACCCAGGTTGACCAGCAACAGAGCGTGATCGGTCATGCAGCGTCCTATGTCAGAGGCGCCTGGACAGGTTGTCCAGGGCCGATTGCAGATCGTTGTAACGGAACGTGAAGCCCGCGGCCAGCAAACGCACAGGGCGTGCCCGCTGGCCACCAAGCAACAACGTCGACAGCTCTCCGAGGCCCGCCTTCAGCAGCAGGCCAGGTACCGGCAACAGCGCCGGCCGGTGCAGCGCCCGGCCCAGGCGCCGGGCGAATTCGCGGTTACGCACAGGCTCTGGCGCGCAGGCATTATAAGGACCGCTGGCGTCCTTGTGCCGCAAGAGAAAATCTATCAGGGCGACCTGGTCGTCTATATGTACCCAAGGCATCCATTGCCGCCCATTGCCCAACGGGCCGCCCAGCCCCAGCTTGAACGGCAGGCGCAGGCGCGACAGGAAACCGCCATCGCTGGCCAGCACCAGCCCCGTGCGCACCAACACCACGCGCAGCCCAAGGGCCTGCGCACGTTGCGCTGTTTCCTCCCAGGCAATGCACAGCTGGCTGGCGAAATCCTCGCGCACCGGCGGCGATGCTTCGGTCAATTCGCGCTCACCGCCATCGCCATACCAGCCCACCGCAGAACCCGAAATCAGCACTTCGGGACGTTGCTCACGGGTACCGAGCCAGCCCAGCAATTGCTCGGTAAGGCTGATACGGCTGGCCCAAAGCACATTGCGCCGGGCGGCGGTCCAGGGCCGGTCGGCAATCGGCGCGCCAGCCAGGTTGATCACGGCGTCCACCGGCTCGTCAGCGGCCAGTTCCTCCAGTTGGGCAATCCCGCGCACCCCGCTGCCACAGAGGCGCGCAACCTGATCAGGGCGCCGGCTCCACACGGTCAGGCGATGACCCTGGGCGAGCCAGAACGGGCAAAGATGCTGGCCGATCAAGCCAGTGCCGCCTGTCAGCAATATATGCATGGCTGTGTCCTCACAGAGTGCGGCGATGGTCTATTTTTACAACAAGGCACTTTTTTAACCCAACGCTCTCAGATAAACATAGGCCAACCTGCCCTATGAAGCGGAATAACCTTATACAAATTTTAAGTATTATACAGGTTTGCCTGACAGCGTAGTCTGCTTACAGCACGGTTCGAAGAGGCCATCATGACAGTACCTATTGCCATCATCGGTGCCGGTATCGCCGGCCTTTCCGCTGCCCAGGCCCTGCAAAAGGCCGGGCAGTCCGTTCACCTGTTCGACAAAGGCCACGGCAGTGGCGGGCGCATGGCCAGCAAACGCAGCGAGGCCGGTGCGCTCGATCTGGGTGCCCAATACTTCACTGCGCGCGACCGTCGCTTCGTCGAGCAGGTGCAGCAATGGGTAGCTGCCGGCTGGGCCGAACAATGGAAGCCGCAGCTGTACAACTACCGTGACGGCGAACTGACGCCCTCGCCCGACGAGCAGACGCGCTGGGTCGGCGTGCCGCGCATGAGCGCGATCACCCGCGGCATGCTCAAGGACGTCACGGTGAACTTCGGCTGCCGCATTGCCGAAGTGTTTCGCGGCAAGCAGTACTGGCACCTTCAGGATACCGAAGGCTGCAGCCATGGCCCATTCAGCCGCGTTGTGATCGCCGTCCCCGCGCCCCAGGCCACGCCGCTACTGGCGGCCACCCCAAAACTTGCCGCCGTGGCTGCGGGCGTGGTGATGGAGCCTACATGGGCCGTTGCCCTGGCCTTTCAGACACCGCTGGACACACCGATGCAGGGCTGCTTCGTGCAGGACAACCCGCTCGACTGGTTGGCACGCAACCGCAGCAAGCCAGGCCGCGATGAGCAGCTCGATACCTGGGTACTGCATGCCACTTCCACGTGGAGCAAGCAGCATATCGACCTGGCCAAGGAAGAAGTGATCGAGCAGCTTTGGGGAGAGTTCGCCGAACTGGTCGGCTGCGTGGTGCCTGCAGCGTCCTTCTCCGTGGCACATCGCTGGTTGTATGCACGGCCGGCCGGCAGTCACGAATGGGGCGCGCTGGCCGATGCCGACCAAGGGCTCTATGCCTGTGGCGACTGGTGCCTGTCGGGCCGCGTGGAAGGCGCCTGGCTCAGCGGTCAGGAGGCGGCACGACGCCTGCTGGAGCATCTCGACTAAACAAAACTGCAAAACTATACAAAAATACTAGTTTGCATAAGTTTGTGGCTGTGCTGGAATAACCTTGTACACGCGCGAATCAATGTACAAGTTTTCGGAGACAGCCATGCACGATCCATCCGCCCACAGTAAGCCCCGCATTGCCATCAGCTCATGCCTGACAGGCCACAGTGTGCGCTACAACGGCGGGCACAAGTCGTCCGATCTGTGCCGCACCCAGCTGGAAGAACACTTCGACTGGCTACCGGTCTGCCCCGAGGTGGCCATCGGCCTTGGGGTGCCCCGCGACCCGATCCGGCTGGTCGGTGACCCCGAACACCCGGCCGTGGTCGGGACACGCAACCCTGGCATGGACGTCACCGGCCCGCTCGCCAGTTACGGCGAACAGATGGCCGCCGAGCTTGACGATATCTGTGGCTACATTTTCATGCAGAAGTCGCCGTCCTGCGGGCTGGAGCGGGTCAAGGTCTACCAGGATAACGGTCACCCGGCAGTACAGGGTGGCAGAGGTGCCTACGCAGCGGCTTTCTGTGCCCGTCGCCCGGACCTGCCGGTCGAGGAAGAGGGGCGCCTGCACGACCCGGTATTGCGCGAGAACTTCATCAGCCGCGTCTACGCCTACGCGGACTGGCAGCGCCTGCTGGCCGAGGGTCTGAGCCGTGGCGCACTGGTGCGCTTCCATTCACGCTACAAGTACCTGCTCATGGCCAACAACCCGCAGGCTTACCGACAGCTTGGGCGCCTGCTTGGCAGCATGAGCCGGGACGATGACCCTCAGGTGATCGGGCCCCGCTATTTCAGCCAGTTGATGCAGGCGCTGCGTCGCTGCGCCAGCCGCGGCACACATGGCAACGTACTGCAGCACCTCAGTGGCTACTTCAAGGACGCGCTGACGCAGCAGGACAAGGCCGAGCTGCAACACATCATCGACCAGTACCAGCAAGGGGTCGTACCGCTGGTAGTTCCGCTGACCTTGCTCAAACACCATTTGCGCAAGCACCCTGATCCCTACCTGCAGCAACAGACCTACTTACAGCCGCACCCCGATAGCCTGGGGCTACGCAATGCAGTCTGAAGCGCCCATGCCCATCGGTGAACTGGCACGCCGCACCGGTGTGAATCCGGTGACCCTGCGCGCCTGGGAGCGGCGCTACGGGCTGCTGAAGCCGCAACGTACCGCCAAAGGCCACCGCTTGTATGGCCGCGACCAAGTCGAACGTGTCGAAGCGATCCTGGCCTGGCTGGAACGCGGCGCATCGGTCGGCCAGGTGCGCGAGCTGCTCGACAAGCCACCCGGCGTTGCCCCGCAAGGCGACTGGCAAACCCGCCAGCAACAGTTGATAGAGGCCATCGCCAACCTGTCCCAGCGCAGCCTCGACCAGCAACTCAATCAAGCCATGGCGCTGTATCCGGCCATCACCCTGTGCGAGAAATTGCTGCTGCCATTGCTCGATAGCCTGGGGCAACGTTGGTGCAATTACTTCAATGCCAGGCTCGAACAGGTGTTCTTCCACACTTGGCTGCGCAGCAAGCTGGGCGCACGGGTCTATCACGACAATCAATCACTGCACGGCCCGGCCGTGTTGCTGGCCGAAGACAGTGAGCACGCCTTCGACCCCAGCCTTTGGCTGTATGCCTGGCTGCTGAGCAGCAGCGGCATCCCTGTCGAAGTGCTTGAAAACCCCGTGAGCGGAGTGGAGTTGCAACGTGCCGTCACCGCCCTGCAACCTCGCGCCCTGCTGCTGCACCTGGGCCCGCGCATCGATGGCCGGGCCCTGCTGCGTACCCTGCAGGGGATAGCAGGCACCAAGCTGCTGGGCGGCGCCACGATTTCCCTCCACAAAGCTCAACTGCACGGCTACGGTCTGCCCGAGCTTTTCCTGTTCGATACCCCGCAGGCGGCATTGCGCACGCTGCAAGGCAATGACCGCCCGCCTGTAGAGTAGATACCCATGCAACTGATCTGGCTGCGCAGCGACCTGCGCGTCAACGACAACACCGCCCTGAGCGCCGCCTGTGAACGTGGCCCTACCGTGGCCTTGTGGCTTGCCAGCCCAGGCCAGTGGCAGGCGCATGACGACGCTGCCTGCAAGGTCGACTTCTGGCTGCGTAACCTGCGCGACCTGCGCCAGTCACTGGAGGGCCTCAATATTCCGTTGCTGGTCCGCAGGATCGACACCTGGGAGCAGGCGGCCCAAACGCTGCTCGACGTGTGCCGCCAGCACAACATCGAAGCGGTGCACTGGAACGATGAGTACGGCATCAACGAAAACAGCCGCGACCAGGCGACCCGCGCGTTACTGGAAGCCTCCGGCGTTCAGGCTCACAGTTACCTCGATCAGCTGTTGTTCCGCCCCGGCACCGTGCTGACACGCAGTGGTGATTACTTCCAGGTCTTCAGTCAGTTCAAGAAAGTCTGCCTGGAGCACCTGCACCGAAGCCTGCCGTCACAAGCACCTCGGGTAAAGCGCCAGGCCCCCGTGGGTATCGCCAGCGACCCCATTCCCCAGCACATCGATGGCTTCGACAAACCATCGCGCACCCTGAGCGAATACTGGCCTGCGGGCGAGGACGAGGCACAAGCCCGACTGGCACGCTTCGTGGACGAAACCATCGAGGACTACCATCACCTGCGCGACCTGCCGGCAAAACCTGGCACCAGCCAACTGTCGGCCTACCTGGCGGCCGGGGTGGTCTCGCCCCGCCAGTGCCTGCACGCCGCACTGGCGAGCAACCGCGGCGAGTTCGACAGCGGTAGTACCGGCACCCAGACCTGGATCAACGAATTGCTCTGGCGCGAGTTCTACAAGCATATCCTGACCGGTTATCCACAGGTGTCACGCCACCGAGCATTCCGCACACACACCGAATCGCTGCCTTGGCGCGACGCCCCTGCCGACCTTGAGGCCTGGGAACAGGGACGCACCGGGTTCCCGATCATTGACGCGGCCATGCGCCAGTTGCTGCACACCGGATGGATGCACAATCGCCTGCGCATGATCGTCGCCATGTTCCTCAGCAAGAACCTGCTGATCGACTGGCGCCTGGGCGAACGGCACTTCATGCGCCACCTGATCGACGGTGATCTGGCCGCTAACAATGGCGGCTGGCAGTGGAGCGCCTCCACAGGCACAGATGCGGTGCCGTACTTCCGTATTTTCAACCCTGTTTCGCAGTCGCAACGCTTCGACCCACAGGGGCACTTCATTCGCCACTGGGTACCCGAGTTGCGCAAGCTGGATGAAAAAAGTATCCATCTGCCTACGCAAAACAAGGATCTTTTCGCCGAAAATTCGTACCATCGTCCTATAGTTGACCTCAGTAGTAGCCGCCAGCGTGCACTGGAGGCCTTCAAGGGGTTATCGCGCAGGTAGGGTGAGGGGTCCGCGTATTGAATCATCCGCGAATTTTCTGGGTTACGGGAGCAGGTAGTGGTCTGGGTTTGGCCTTGGTGGAGCAATTGCTCGGGCTAGGGCACCGGGTAGCGACAAGCGGGAAGGATTGCCAGGCGCTCGATACCTTGGCAGCGCACCACGGTAGCCGCCTGTTGCGCCTGCCATGGCAGTTGCATGACGAAGACCAGGCGGCCAGCGCCTGCCTTGAGCTTTGTCATGCCTGGGGCGCGCTGGACAGCCTGATCATCAATGCAGGGGCCACCGATTATCTGCCGGATGCGGTATCGGCCACAGACGTGTTCGAGACGATCGTAAGCAGTAACCAGCTGGCGGCCGAGCACTGCCTGGGCCAGGCTGTACCGTTGCTGTTGAAAGGCGAAAAGCCGCAGGTAATGGCAATCTTCAACCGTTATTCTGCCTTGCAGTTGTATGCGCCCACGCGCGTCACAGCAGGCTGGAACAACACACCGCAGTGGTTTCGCGAGGCGCGTCAGTCGCTGAAAAATCAGGGCATTGACCTGACGGTGGTGGCGCCACATTCGTTGAAGACACCGGTCACCTCAGCTACGGCCTTTCCTGAAGACTGGACGCCGCAGAGCGCCGCGCAGGAGCTGCTGCAACGCTTGCCACTGCGCGAGCCGGAGCTTGTGCTGGAGGTCACGAACCTGAGTAGCTTGTGGCCATTGTCACGCTAAGTGATGAGGAGGCATTGCCACCCGCTTCGCGGCCCCGCGAAGTGGGTGGCAATGGCAAACTCAGAGTGCCATGCGGTAATGCAGGCTGTAGCTCTCGACCCCATCGTTGGGCTGCTTGATGCCGGCGTTGGAATAGTGGATTGCCCGCACGCCAATCTCATGGCCACCTGCAAAGCGCAGCCCGAAACCGATTCGGTCTTCGAACTGGAACGACGAACCCAATTCGTTGCTTTCAAGCTCAGTGCTGGCAAATGCAGCCACGCCGATGCCCGCCTCGATGTAGGGCTTCACTGACTCACCAGCGAACTCGTAGACGAATACCGGTGCGAAAGACAGGCTGTGGTTGCTCGCCGTCTCGTCGCCGTCCCAATAGGTGTAAGCCCCGTCCCAATAACCGGTCAGCCGACCGACGCTCGTCTGCCACCAGCTGGCATCCCAGTTGGACTGAAGGCCCAGGCGGTAAACCTGGGTGGAGTCACCCGTCTGCCCTACCGATAACGAAACATCGGCAGCTTGCACTACCGCGATCTGTCCCAAAGTGACGGCGGCAGCCGCCGCCAAGCCGAGCAGTTTCCTCATGAGAAACATCCTTCTTTCCAAT
Organism: Pseudomonas sp. SG-MS2; assembly: GCF_009933855.1. Classification (NCBI taxonomy): domain Bacteria; kingdom Pseudomonadati; phylum Pseudomonadota; class Gammaproteobacteria; order Pseudomonadales; family Pseudomonadaceae; genus Pseudomonas; species Pseudomonas sp. SG-MS2. The sequence continues at coordinate 8,287 of NZ_MOMO01000157.1, forward strand.
GCTGTTGTAAGTGTTCGCCTCATGGCAGGCAAAAAATAGAAATCAGGAGTGGGACGATAGTTCAGCTGTTTTTCACGTTTTTTTTACAACTGAAAACGTTGCACACTGCCCGACTTGTTCCACAGCACAGGGAGGATGTTTTCCAAAGATCGCGGATCGGCACTGGTCCAGAATGCAGCTTCGCGTGCCGGCCCCTCGGCCAGTAGTTCGCGCGCGGCCAGTAACCGTTGCAGTTGGCGCGCCACCGCCGCACCGGTATCGATGATAGCGACGTCGGCGGGCACCATCCCGGCCAGTAACGGGCGCAGGAACGGGTAATGGGTACACCCGAGAATCAGCGTATCGCAACCTGCCGCCAGTAAGGGCTGCAAGTAACCAAGCAACAGCTGGCGCAATTGCAGGCTGCCAAGGTCACCCGTCTCGATCAGCTCGACCAGCCCAGGGCAAGGCTGGGTGACCACGCGCACATCGTTGGCGAAGCGGTCGAGCAAGGCGGCGAACTTGGCGCTCTGCAAGGTGCCGGTAGTGGCCAGCACACCGACCACGCCGGAACGGGTGGCAGCAGCGGCAGGCTTCACCGCCGGCTCCATCCCTACCAGCGGCCAGTCGGGATACAGCTCACGCAGGTCGGCAACCGCTGCCACGGTAGCGGTGTTACAGGCCAGCACCATCGCCTTGGCGCCCTGCGCCTGGAAGAACTCGGCAATGCGCCGGCAGCGCTGGCGGATGTAGTCGGGGGTTTTCTCGCCATACGGCACATGCCCGCAATCGGCCACATAGAGCAGCGACTCGCTGGGCAGCAAGCGCTGGATCTCGGCCAGGACCGACAAACCGCCGACCCCGGAGTCCATCACGCCGACCGGTGCCGAGCGCTCAGCCATCGCGCTTGCCACATACCGCACAAGCCGGGTCACGCTTGACCCGCAGTTCCCGCAGGCGCGTGCCCAGTGCGTCGATCAGCAGCAAGCGGCCCACCAGCGGCTCGCCAAAACAAGCCAGCAGTTTCATGGCTTCCAGCGCTTGCAGGCTGCCGACCAACCCAACCAGCGGGCCGATCACTCCGGCTTCGCTGCAGGTCAGCTCGTCTTCGCTGCCATGGCCATACAGGCAATGGTAGCAAGGGCTGTAATCGCGCCGAGGGTCGAACACCGACAGCTGCCCTTCGAGGCGGATGGCTGCACCACTGACCAGCGGCTTGCCATGGGCGAAGCAAGCTGCGTTGACCGCCTCCCGGGTACCAAAGTTGTCGGAACAGTCCAGCACCAGGTCGACGGCCGCCACTGCAGCAGCCAGGGAGTCTTCATCCAGCGCCTGACGATGGGCGACCAAGGTGACTTCAGGATTGATGGCCTCAAGCCGCTGCAGCGCCGAGTCCACCTTGCTCATGCCAACGCTGCCACTGTCATGGATGACCTGGCGCTGCAGGTTGGTCAGGTCGACGGTATCGAAATCAGCCAGGTGCAGCTCACCTACACCGGCTGCTGCCAGGTAGAGCGCCACCGGTGAGCCCAGACCACCCAGCCCGATGATCAGCGCCTTGCTCTGCTTGAGGCGCAACTGGCCTTCGATGTCCACCTGTGCCAACAAAATCTGCCGGCTGTAACGCAACAACTCCTGATCGGTCAGCATGGCAAGCGCCCCAGGGAAATACGTTCATGACCGCCCAGGTCCTTGCGGCTGGCCACCTCGATGAAGCCTTGCCCGCTCAGCAGCGCGCGCACGGCAGGTGCCTGGTCGTAGCCGTGTTCGAGCAGCAGCCAGCCACCGGGCAGCAGATGAGCCGGCGCCTGGCCAACGATCAGCCGCAGGTCGTCCAGGCCATCGGCCCCGGCCACCAGTGCACTGCTGGGTTCGAAGCGCACATCACCGGCAGCCAGGTGCGGGTCTTCGGCAGCGATGTACGGCGGGTTGCTGAGGATCAGGTCGAAACGCTCCCCGTCCAAGGCACTGAACCAGTGGCTGGCGAGCACCTTGACGTTGCCCAGGCCCAAGCGCTGACGATTACGCTCAGCGAGCGCTACCGCTTCCTCGACCCGGTCCAGCGCCGTGACCTGCCAGGCCGGGCATTCGCTGGCCAAGGCCAGCGCTATCGCGCCGGTTCCGGTGCCCAGGTCGAGCACCTTGGCGGGCGTTGCAGGCTGCAACTCAAGCGCCGTCTCGACCAGAAGCTCGGTATCAGGGCGTGGGATCAACGTGTGGGGTGCCACTTCCAGGTCGAGTTTCCAGAAGCCCTGTTGGCCCAGAATGTAGGCAACCGGCTCACCGCCGCGGCGCCGATGCAGGTAGCCTGCGTAGGTCTGCGCATCCTCGCTGCTGACGATGCGTTCAGGCCATGTGTGCAGGTAGCTGCGCGACTTGCCGATGGCCGCCGCCAGCAGCAGTTCGGCGTCCAGGCGTGCGGTGGGCGAATCCGGCAGTTGCGCGTTGCGCAGCAGGCTGGCAATGATGGTCATCAGTCCCCCAATGCCGCCAGCTGATCAGCCTGGTATTCGGCCAGCAACGGTTCGATCACCGCGTCAACGCCCCCGGCAAGGATATCGTCGAGGGAATACAGGGTCAGGTTGATACGGTGATCGGTCACCCGCCCCTGTGGATAATTGTAGGTACGGATGCGCTCTGAGCGGTCGCCCGAACCTACCAGCAGTTTACGCTCGCTGGCGATGGCATTCTGCGCGGCGCTGGTCTGCATGTCATTGAGCTTGGCCGACAGCCAGGACATGGCTCGGGCCCGGTTCTTGTGCTGCGAGCGCTCCTCCTGGCACTCCACCACGATGCCGGTAGGCAAGTGCGTGATGCGGATGGCCGAGTCGGTCTTGTTGACGTGCTGGCCACCGGCGCCGGATGCGCGGTAGGTGTCCACGCGCAAATCAGCCGGGTTGATCTCGATTGCCACCTGTTCGTCCGGCTCGGGCAGTACCGCGACGGTGCACGCCGAGGTGTGGATTCGGCCCTGCGATTCGGTTTCAGGCACCCGCTGCACACGGTGCGCGCCAGACTCGAACTTGAGCTTGCCGTAAACGCTGTCGCCTTCGACGCGGGCGATGATCTCTTTATAGCCGCCGTGCTCGCCTTCGTTCTCGGAAAGAATCTCGAGGCGCCAGCCACGCCGTTCGGCATAGCGCGAATACATGCGGAACAGATCGCCCGAGAAGATGGCCGCCTCGTCGCCACCGGTGCCGGCGCGAATTTCGAGGAACACGTTGCGCCCGTCATTGGGGTCTTTGGGCAACAGCATGCGTTGCAGCTGCGACTCCAGCACCACCAGCTGCTCCTTGGCTTCGCGCACTTCCTCCACGGCCATTTCGCGCATATCGGGGTCGGCGTCCTTGAGCAGCGCCTGGGCGCCTTCGAGGTCGTCCTGCACCTTGCGCCATTCTTTATAGGCGCCGATCACCGGCTCCACTTCAGCGTATTCGCGAGAATAGGCGCGAAAGCGCGCCTGGTCGGAAATGACTTCGGCATCACCGAGCAAGGCGGTGAGTTCCTCGAAGCGGTCCTGGAGCGTGTCCAGTTTGTTCAGCAGCGACGCTTTCATTGCAAGGATTTGTCCGTCGAGCCCTCGTTGAGGGCAAAGAGTTCCTGGGCCATGGCCAGCGCATCGAGGCGGCCCTCGGCCGAGAGCTTTTTCAGCTGCACGCTGGGCGCATGCAGGAGTTTGTTGGTCAGCCCCCGGGCCAGTTGCGCCAGTACGTCCTCGGGGTTGCCACCGTTGGCCAGCAGACGCTGGGCCTTTTGCAGTTCTTCGTCGCGCAGGCGCTCGCTTTGCTGGCGATAGGCGCGCAACACGTCGACCGCGGCCAGTTCGCGCAGGCGCACCATGAAGTCTTCGGCGCCCACCGAGACCAGCTCTTCGGCCGCATGGGCTGCGCCCTGGCGGCTCTTGAGGTTTTCCGCGACCACTTCGTGCAGGTCATCGACGGTATACAAGTACACGTCGTCGAGCTCCCCTACCTCGGGCTCGATGTCGCGCGGCACGGCGATGTCGACCATGAAGATCGGCTTGTGCCGGCGCTGCTTCAGCGCGCTTTCCACCGCGCCCTTGCCCAGGATGGGCAACTGGCTGGCGGTGGAGCTGATGACGATGTCGCTGTGCGCCAGCTCTTGTGGGATATCGGCCAGCAGCACGGCGTGAGCACCGAACTGCTCGGCCAGCAGGCTGGCCCGCTCCAGTGTACGGTTGGCCACGACGATACGGCGCACGCCCTGCTCATGCAGGTGGCGGGCAACCAGAGTGATGGTTTCACCGGCGCCGATCAGCAGCGCCTGGCTGCGACCCAGGTCGCTGAAGATCTGCCGCGCCAGGCTAACCGCAGCAAACGCCACCGACACCGGGTTCTCGCCGATCGCGGTGTCGGTACGCACCTGCTTGGCGGCGCTGAAGGTGGCCTGGAACAGGCGCCCAAGCAGCGGACCGACGGTGCCAGCCTCGCGCGCCACGGCATAGGCCGACTTCATCTGGCCGAGGATCTGCGGTTCGCCAAGCACCAGCGAGTCGAGGCCCGAGGCCACGCGCATCATGTGCCTGACGGCATCATGCTCTTCATGGATATAGGCGCTGGCCCGCAGTTCATCCAGGCTCAGGCGGTGATAATCGGCCAGCCACTGCAGGACCGCCTCGGCGGACAGCTGATCCTGCTCTATATAGAGCTCGCTGCGGTTGCAGGTCGACAGGATCGCCGCTTCACGGCTGGCGGTCAGTCGGCAGAGCTGCTGCAGGGCGTCGACCAGCTGCTCTGGGGTAAACGCCACGCGCTCGCGTACGTCTACCGAGGCAGTCTTATGGTTGATACCAAGTGCAAGAAAGGCCATGCAAGGTCGCTGGTTGTGACGAGAAGCCGATAATTGTCCTCTTTCGCAGGTTTTAGAACAACCACCGTTCGCTATTGAGGTGATAGCACCTGCTCGCCCGACCTGCTTTCGCGCGGGGAACACAGCCGGCAAGCACACCGGGCACCCTCTGGGAGCCGGCTTGCCGGCGATGCAACCCCCACGATCATGGCCCCGGCTTCGCCGGTGAGCGCCGGCAAGCTGGCTCCCACAAAGTCGGTGCCGGGTTAGGGTATATCTCCTAACAAGATAAGGAGCGAAATGACAACTTTCGATACATTCAAAGCGGTTATTCCACAAACCTGTAGTCCGTTTCTGAAACACATCCTTAGGTATTGCCCCCTCTCAATTCGAAGCCTAGCCTAGCCCCTCACTGACCGGGCCAAGCTCCCGCCTGCGGATAAAACCTTAACACCCAATGACTGCCAAGGAGAGGTAAGCATGGCTTTTGACGCCTATTTGAAAATCGACGACATCCCAGGCGAAGCACTGGATGAAAAGTACAATAAATGGATTGAAGTCACCGGCTACAACTTCGGTGTCAGCCAAACCACTTCAGCCACGGCCAGCTCCGCAGGCGGCGCCACCTCTGGCCGCACCGCCGTCAGCAACTTCACCTTCACCAAATTTCTCGACAGCGCCAACTGCAAACTGATGGAGGCCAGTTGCGCTGGCCAGCACTTGAAAGAAGTCAGACTGGCACTGTGCCGAGCCGGCGGCGACAAGCTCAAATATTACGAAATCATCCTTGAAGAAGTGATCATCGCCGATTATACGCAGAGCGCAGACGATGGCATTCCAATAGAAGTGGTCCAGCTCGACTACGGCAGAATCAAGACCACCTACACCCAGCAGAAACGCATCGACGGCTCTGGCGGCGGTAACATCGCTGGCGGATGGGACCGGATCGGTAACAAGAAACACGCGTGAGGTCACTGCCATGTCTGAAGCACGTGCGTTTATCAACCCCAAGATGCAGAACTACCACACGATCAAAGCAGGCCTTGCGCTCAGTGGGCATTCGGCCAGCAAGTTCGATGTGTTGAATTCGCATATTTATAACACCGTGGTGAAAAGTGGCGAACTGGTTATCGTGGGCGATTGGTCTACGCCTACTTGTACCAGCCATGAGGCCTTCCTGATGTCGAAGGCCCACGTCATACATATCGGCCTGGCACGCAGCGGCCAGGGTGCTGATGAGTTTTTTCTGGAGAATTTCGAGCTACTTAAAAGCTTACTCACTCATGCCGCAACGGGCGCTGGGGTGGCGAGTGATGGTTGGAGCAGACAATTGAAAGCCATACAGGAGACGTTGCTTGAAATTGAAAAACTGCACAAGGAATATCTCAGTTCCGGCACCCTCAAGGCCCGTGACCAATTTTATGCGAGGCGGTCGACGCTCTTCATGAAACTTGATGAGCAACTGAGCAAAATGACGGCCTTCGGTGCTGGCCTGCGCAATAAAGGGTCGATCAAAAGGACGCTGGCGATTTCCACGAAGAGCTACCTGCATACGGGGGAGATTGCAGGATATGCAGATAAGGTTGCCGGGGTAGGCAAGGCTGCCAAGCTGATCAAAAAGGGCACGTATATAGGCATAGCACTTGAGGTTGCAGCTACTGGATTAGAGATTCAGAGGGCATGCACATTAGGACGTGAGGAGGCCTGCAGAAAAGCAAAATACATCGAGGGCGCTTCATTAGCGGGAGGTCTTAGCGGTACCGCTGGCGGAGCGATCCTTGGCGGGTACGCTCTCGGGCAAATATGCCTCGCCTTTGGTGTTCCAAGCGGCGGGGCTGGATCACTTGCATGCGTAATTATTGGAGGCGCCGCAGGGGGAGTACTGGGGGGCGAGTACGGCAAGGCCGAGGGGAAAAACCTTGGAGAGCTTGTTTACGAGGCTCTGAACAAATGACAAACATATTATCAATGGCAGTTTCACTCATCATAGTGACCTCACTATTAATTAGTGTAACCGCACTTACCTACATTGCCTACCGGCAGATCGAGACATTGGAATCCCAACTTACAAATTGCAGACTTGTACAAGGAAACCGCTCGCTCTTTGCCTCCGCAGGTATGCTTGGCAAAACCATGAGACTTTGCATGATCGCCGGCATGCTATCAACCCCCAACTTTTACTTGCGGCGCAATCTGGCAGACGCCAATGACATTCGCAACATCCCGCAAAAAACCAAACGAGTGATTTTATTCTTCTGGTACTACCTTATACTTTCCTGTTCATTGCTAGCCATATCCCAAGGCCTCACCTCATACATTGACAGTCACTAACCAATTATGCAGGTAACATTGTTGGCGTGGCGGCTTGCGGCATAGTATTGGGCATTGCTACGGGTGGTCCCGGAGCCCTTACTTGCGGTGTAGCGGGTGGAGCTTTCGGAGGCATGGTAGGCGGCGAAATCGGAAGCAAGGGAGGAGCTATGCTGGCAGACCTATTATATGAGCGGGTGATGAAGTGACCACCTCTGACCAAATTCTCGGCGTAGCGTTCGCCATCATTATCACGGCGATTTTCGTGAGCATGTCGTTGACATTATATTTATCACATCGAATGATTGAACATATCGAATCGCTTTTACCTAACTCCAAGCTAATTAACGACAACATAAAATTATACGCCGGGCTTGGCCTGCCTGGCAAAGCTGCAAGGTTCGGGGCAATATCCTTCATGCTTATTTTCCCCAAAGCGTACGCACGCAGAGGATTGATAGACATCCACGAAGTAAGTCAACTACCCGATCACATCAAGAAACCACTTACCAGACTAGTCATTATCTGCCTGGCACTGGCCCTGGCATTACTAGCATTTGGCGCATGTCTTTATGCTGCAGAAAATTATACAACTTTGTAAAGATGGCGCCCTCTCGCGGCTACCGACAGTTGATACGGGCTGCTCACCTGTGCATTTCCTGAAGAGCTACGAAAACCAAAATGAGCACCGTGAAAACGGGAGTAGCAGCCCTTTCATTCCTGCCACATATCAATAACGCTAATCACACATCCTTCACGAGCGCCTGAGATGAACGCGACTGAGCCCGCCACGATAGTGTTTTCATCCTTGCTCTTATGGCAACTACATTCATCATTCGGTGTTACGTCGCTTACAGATACACTGGGATCCTTGAGTCGCACCTGCCAAACTGCAAATACATTTCAGACAATAAAACCACCTACAAGCATGCCGGCTTACCAGACAAGCTGATGCGTACAGACCCGATTTCAGTTACCTCGGTAATCCCCAGACTATTCATATAGAGAGAGGTGGGCCGAGCAGAGGAAATCAAAAAAATTACCGCCACAAAAACGGCGTATACTAGTTAGCCTTTTGACCCTGCACTTCACGCTACTCATAGCACTTATGCTTTCTGACTTCCTCTTTCCAACCCTGTAAAACGGCCAACGGCGGAGGAAAATTGTCACGAAACACTGCACCGAACCTCTGCCCTGCCCCGCTGTCCCACCTATCACCACCACGCTGTAAACCACGACCTTCGCAGGTGGGTTTGCATCCGCGCTTGTGTCATCATGCTCCGACCGCCGGTAAGTCCTTCTAAGCCTTTTTATATGAACAGACCCTACGCACTGCTGCTTGCCTTCGCCCTGCTCCAGGGCTGCCAGAGCCTGGCCCCGCAAAAGGCCGAGCCTCCCGTTGCCGAAGCCGGCAAGGCCGAGGCCGAGAAGCCCGTGGTGTATGGGTCGTTCAAGCAGGACACGCTCTACAGCCTGCTGGTGGCCGAGCTGGCCGGCCAGCGCAACCGGTTTGATATCGCCCTGGCCAACTACACCGACCAGGCCGAGAAAACCCAGGACCCGGGCGTGTCCGAGCGTGCCTACCGCATCGCCGAGTACCTCGGCGCCGACGAGCCGGCCCTGGATAGCGCTTTGATCTGGGCCCGCAACGACCCGCAGAACCTCGACGCCCAGCGCGCCGCGGCCATCCAGCTGGCCCGCGCAGGCCGCTATGACGACTCCATGACCTATATGGAGAAGGTGCTGCAGGGCCAGGGCGACACGCACTTCGACTTCCTCGCCCTGTCGGCCGCAGAGACCGACCAGAGCACCCGCGACGGTCTGATGCAGAGTTTCGACCGCCTGCTGGTCAAGTACCCCGACAACAGCCAGCTCGTGTTCGGCAAGGCCCTGCTGCTGAACCAGGACGGCAAGGCCGAAGAAGCCCTCGAACTGCTTGAATCACACCCGGCACAAAATGGCGAGATAGCCCCGACCCTGCTTCGTGCCCGCCTGCTCCAGGCCCTGGACCGCGGCCCGGAAGCCCTGCCGCTGCTGCGCGGGGCGATCCGCGACAACCCGGAAGACAAGCGCCTGCGCCTGACCTATGCGCGCACCCTGGTCGAACAGGACCGCATCGCCGATGCCAAGGCCGAGTTCATCAGCCTGGTCCAGCAATACCCCGACGACGACGAGCTACGTTACTCGCTGGCGCTGGTGTGCCTGGAGAACAAGGACTGGGACGAAGCCGAGAGCTACCTACGTGAGCTGATCGAGCGCGACAGCAACGTCGACGCCGCCCACCTGAACCTGGGCCGCATCGCCGAAGAACGCCACGACCCGGCCGGCGCCCTGCGCGAATACGCACTGGTCGGCCCGGGCCCCGACTACCTGCCTGCACAATTGCGTCAGTCCGACATCCTCATCGCCAATGGTCGCGGCACCGAAGCGTCACGCCAGCTCGCCGAGGCGCGCGAGGCGCAGCCGGAACTCGCCATCCAGCTGTACCTGATCGAGTCTGAAAGCTACAGCAACAACAACAAGGACGCCCAGGCCAACCAGGTGCTGCAGCAGGCCATTCAGCGCTACCCGGACGACCTCAACCTGCTTTACACCCGCGCCATGCTGGCCGAAAAGCGTGACGACCTGCCGCAGATGGAAAAAGACCTGCGCGCTATCATCGCCCGCGAACCGGAAAACGCCATGGCGCTGAACGCCCTGGGCTATACCTTGGCTGACCGCACGACCCGTTACGCTGAAGCCAAGGCCCTGATCGAAAAGGCCTATCAGCTGACCCCGGACGACCCGGCAATCCTCGACAGCATGGGCTGGGTCGCCTATCGCCTGGGCAACCTCGAAGAGGCCGAGCGTTACCTGCGCCAGGCCCTGGAGCGCTTCCCCGACCATGAAGTGGCTGCTCACCTGGGCGAGGTTCTGTGGGCCAACGGCAAGCGCCGTGAAGCTCGCCAGGTCTGGGCCAAGGCCTTCGAGGCCCAGCCCGACAGCCCTATCCTGCGCAAGACCGTCTTGCGCCTGACCGGATCCGAGACCCTTTAACGCCATGTTTTTGCGCCATTGCATCACCTTTACCCTGATCGCCCTGCTGGCCGGCTGTGCCGGCTTCGGTAGCCGGGAGGCCCTGCAGGGCCACGGCGACCCACAGCAGTGGCGCGCCCATAAAGAGCAACTGAGTAGCCTTGACGGCTGGCAGATCAACGGCAAGGTCGGCATCCGCGCCCCGCGCGACTCCGGCAGTGGCACGCTGTTCTGGTTGCAGCGCCAGGACTATTACGACATCCGTCTGGCCGGCCCGCTGGGCCGAGGCGCAGCACGCCTGACCGGCCGCCCCGGCGGCGTGGTACTGGAAGTGGCCAATCAGGGCCGCTACGAAGCCGCCAGCCCCGAAGCGTTGCTGGAAGAACAGCTGGGCTGGCAATTGCCGGTGTCGCACCTGGTCTGGTGGGTGCGTGGCCTGCCCGCCCCCGACAGCAAGAGCAAGCTGACCCTCGATGGCGACAGCCGCTTGGCCAGCCTGGACCAGGACGGCTGGCAGGTGCAGTACCTGAGCTACACCGAACAGAACGGTTACTGGCTGCCCGAGCGCCTGAAGCTGCACGGCAAGGACCTCGACGTGACCCTGGTGGTCAAGGACTGGCAGCCACGCCAGCTGGGGCGCTGACCGATGCACAGGCTCACCCTGCCCGCCCCGGCCAAGCTCAACCTGTGGCTGCACATCATCGGCCGCCGCCCGGACGGTTACCACGAACTGGAAACCGTCTTCCAGTTCCTCGATCACGGCGACGAGCTGACTTTCGCCCTGCGTGAAGACGGCGCGATCCGCCTGCACACCGAGATCGAAGCGGTGCCCCACGACAGCAACCTGATCGTGCGCGCCGCGCGCAAGCTGCAGGAACAGTCCGGCACCGGCCTTGGCGCCGATATATGGCTGACCAAGGTGCTGCCCATGGGCGGCGGCATCGGCGGCGGCAGTTCGGATGCAGCGACCACACTGCTGGCGCTGACGCACTTGTGGCAACTGGATTGGGACGAAGATCGCCTGGCTGCCCTGGGCCTGACACTGGGTGCCGACGTGCCGGTGTTCGTGCGTGGCCATGCAGCATTCGCCCAAGGAGTGGGTGAGCAATTGACCCCGGTCGACCCGGCCGAACCCTGGTACGTCGTGCTGGTGCCGCAAGTGTCTGTCAGCACAGTAGAAATTTTTTCACATCCACAGTTGACACGTGATTCCCTCCCCCTTAAGATGCGCCCCGTTCCCGAGGGAAACAGTCGAAATGACTGCCAACCGGTGGTAGAGCAGAGTTACCCGGAAGTTCGCAACGCGTTGAATTCACTGGGTAAATTCACTAAAGCTCGATTAACCGGCACTGGAAGTTGTGTGTTTGGGGCCTTCCCAAGCAAAGCCGAAGCTGATAAAGTTCTGGCCCTTCTTTCAGCGACCCAAACAGGGTTTGTGGCGAAAGGAAGCAATGTTTCGATGTTGCATCGTAAGCTGCAAAGTCTGGTCAAGAAGTCGAGTGCCTAGCGCTCGCAGCAACAGATACAGGGGCGTCGCCAAGCGGTAAGGCAGCAGGTTTTGATCCTGCCATGCGTTGGTTCGA
>NZ_MOMO01000158.1:0-55949 GCF_009933855.1 Pseudomonas sp. SG-MS2
GCATCCATGCCCGTCACCTCCCTTCGCAAGACCTGCGCTCGGCCTCCTGAAGTCGCAATCTGCGGCGTCTGAACTATCGTGCGCTTAAAAGCAAAAGCAAGGCAACGGCAACGGCAACGGCAACGGCAACGGCAACGGCAACGGCTTACTTTCGCGGTTTCAGGTCCAGCCTGCGCAGATGGCACGTCACTTCCTCGCGGTCGTGATACAGCTGCTTGCAGGCAATCGACACCTTGACCTTGCGCGCCTTGAAGGTCGCCTCCATGCGGTCCAGCAAGCGACGCACCTCGGCATATCGCTGCTTCATCGGCAACTTAAGGTTGACCACCGCCTCCCGGCACAAGCCCTCCCCCAACCAAGTCTCGATCAACGAAGTGGTGCGCGCCGGCTTCTCGACGATATCGCAGACCATCCAGTCCACCGGTTGCTTGGGCTGCCAAGTGAAGCCGTCGGCCATCAGGTGCTGAACCAGCCCGGTGTCCATCAAACTCTCTGCCATCGGCCCATTGTCGATAGCAGTGACCAGCATGCCACGGCGCACCAGTTGGTACGTCCACCCCCCCGGTGAAGCCCCGAGGTCCACCCCGGTCATGTCATCGCCCAGCCGCTGCTCCCACTGCTCCCGTGGAATGAACTGGTGCCAGGCCTCTTCAAGCTTCAAGGTCGAGCGGCTCGGCGCTTCACGCGGGAATTTCAAGCGAGGAATTCCCATCGGCCACAGCGCACTGTTGTTCGCCTCGGCAACGCCAACGAATACCCGACGACCACTGATGAAGGTCAGCAACAGGCGAGGCAGGCTGGCGTTATCGACCAAGCGGCCGGCTTTTTCCAAAGCCTTGCGCAGCGGCACCTCGAACTTGCGACAGAACGTCGACAGCTCCTTGCCGTCGTTGCTGTCCAGCACCTCCAGCCACAGGCTGCCAAACACCGGCAGTGTTGCCAGATGCTCGAGCAACACGCTGATCCGATCGGTCTCAGGCAGTTCGATGTAGCCGCCACGCGCCCACTGGCGCGGGAAGATCAGTTGGGCAAAGCGCAGCTGCGCCATCAACCGTTCGGCACCTTCGGCTTCGGCGCAGACAAACTCGGCGCAGGCGCTCTGCGGCTTGCCTTTGGCATAACCGGCAACCCCCAGGCGGGCAGCGTGTTCGCTGATCTCGGCGCAGACCTCGCCCTCGAACCCGGGCCGGCAATGCATGAACAGGGTATTCATCTCTCACTCCACTACGGCTGGCGCACCACAGGCGCCGGCAGGGCGGCGATGATAAAGGAAGATCGGAACCTGCGACATGCCCCGCCGGTCCAGAATAGGGTCAGGGCAGACAAACCGGTCTAACCTGACTCTTCAGCCAGGTCCGTACCGTGCGGGCCGAAACAGAGCGGTGACACCGGCATCATCCAGCCAATGCCGGGCACCGGTGCATAAGGAGTTGGCAATGCCCTCGCTCGATAGCCTGAAAACCCTCAAAACCCTCAAGGTGGCCGACCAGACCTACCATTACTTCAGCCTCACCGAGGCTGCACGACAACTAGGCGACCTGCAGCGCCTGCCCATGTCGCTCAAGGTACTGCTGGAAAACCTGCTGCGCTGGGAAGATGGCGAGACGGTCAGCAGCGACGACCTGCGCGCCCTCGCCGACTGGCTGCAAGACCGCCGTTCCGATCGCGAGATCCAATACCGCCCGGCGCGGGTATTGATGCAGGATTTCACCGGCGTACCGGCGGTAGTCGACCTGGCGGCCATGCGCGCTGCCATGGCCAAGGCCGGGGGCGACCCCCAGCGGATCAACCCGCTGTCGCCCGTGGACCTGGTGATCGACCACTCGGTGATGGTCGACCGCTACGCCACCCCCCAGGCGTTCAGTGAAAACGTCGACATCGAAATGCAGCGTAATGGCGAACGATATGCCTTCCTGCGCTGGGGCCAGAGCGCGTTCGACAACTTCCGCGTAGTGCCGCCGGGCACCGGCATCTGCCACCAGGTCAACCTGGAGTACCTGGGCCGCACGGTATGGACCCGTGAGGCCGATGGGCGCACCTATGCGTTCCCCGACACCTTGGTCGGCACCGATTCGCACACCACCATGATCAACGGCCTGGGCGTGCTCGGCTGGGGCGTTGGCGGGATCGAAGCGGAAGCTGCCATGCTCGGCCAGCCGGTGTCGATGCTGATCCCGGAAGTGATCGGCTTCAAGCTTACCGGCAAGCTGCGCGAAGGCATCACCGCCACCGACCTGGTGCTGACCGTGACACAGATGCTGCGCAAGAAAGGCGTGGTCGGCAAGTTCGTCGAGTTCTACGGTGACGGCCTGGCCGACCTGCCCTTGGCCGACCGTGCCACCATTGCCAACATGGCACCGGAATACGGCGCGACCTGTGGCTTCTTCCCGGTCGATGAGGTCACCTTGGACTACTTGCGCCTTTCGGGCAGACCGCAGCAGACGGTGCAACTGGTCGAACAGTACTGCAAGGCACAGGGCCTGTGGCGCCTGCCGGGGCAGGAACCGCTGTTCAGCGATACCCTGGCCTTGGACATGGGCGAAGTCGAAGCTAGCCTGGCCGGGCCAAAACGCCCCCAGGACCGCGTTGCGCTCGGCCAGGTCAGCCAGGCGTTCGACCACTTCATCGAATTGCAGCCCAAACCCCTGGCCAAAGAGGTCGGCCGCCTGGAAAGCGAAGGCGGTGGTGGTGTGGCAGTGGGCAATGCCGACCAGGCCGGCGAGATCGACTACAGCCACCAAGGCCAGACCTATACCCTGCGCGATGGTGCCGTGGTAATCGCCGCAATTACCTCCTGCACCAACACCTCCAACCCCAGTGTGATGATGGCGGCCGGCCTGGTGGCGAAAAAGGCCCTGGAGAAAGGGCTGCAGCGCAAGCCATGGGTAAAAAGCTCGCTGGCGCCCGGCTCCAAAGTGGTCACCGATTATTACAATGCCGCCGGGCTCACTCCTTACCTCGACCAACTGGGTTTCGACCTGGTCGGCTACGGCTGTACCACCTGCATCGGCAACTCCGGTCCACTGGACGAAGCCATCGAGACCGCCATCGGCAGCGCCGACCTGACCGTCGCCTCGGTACTGTCAGGCAACCGCAACTTCGAAGGCCGGGTGCACCCGCTGGTCAAGACCAACTGGCTGGCCTCCCCGCCACTGGTGGTGGCCTACGCCCTGGCCGGCAGCGTTCGCCTGGACCTTACCCGTGACCCGCTGGGCACCGGCAAGGACGGGCAGCCGGTGTACCTGCGCGACATCTGGCCCAGCCAGCAGGAAATCGCCGACGCCGTGGCCAAGGTCGACACGGCGATGTTCCACAAGGAGTACGCCGAGGTATTCGCCGGTGACGCCCAGTGGCAAGCCATCGAAGTGCCGCAGGCGGCCACTTACGTGTGGCAGGACGACTCCACCTACATCCAGCACCCTCCCTTCTTCGACGGCATTGGCGGCCCACTGCCGGTGATCGAGAACATCCAGGGTGCGCGCATTCTCGCCCTGCTTGGCGATTCGGTGACTACCGACCACATTTCCCCGGCCGGCAACATCAAGGCCGACAGCCCGGCCGGGCGCTACCTGCGCGAAAAAGGCGTCGAACCTCACGACTTCAACTCATACGGTTCACGGCGGGGCAACCATGAGGTGATGATGCGTGGCACCTTCGCCAACATCCGCATCCGCAACGAGATGCTCGCCGGTGAAGAAGGCGGCAACACGTTGTACGTGCCCACTGGGGAAAAGCTCTCGATCTACGACGCGGCCATGCGCTACCAGGCTGAAGGCACGCCGCTGGTGGTGATCGCCGGCCAGGAATATGGCACCGGCTCCAGCCGCGACTGGGCAGCCAAAGGCACCAACCTGCTGGGGGTCAAGGCGGTACTGGCGGAGAGTTTTGAGCGCATCCACCGCTCCAACCTGGTCGGCATGGGCGTACTGCCATTGCAGTTCAAAGCCGGGCACGATCGCAAGCAACTGGGGCTCACCGGCAAAGAGCGAATCGACGTACTTGGGTTGGCCGGGGTTCAGTTGAAGCCAGGCATGAGCCTGCAACTGCGCATCACCCGTGAGGACGGGCAGCAGCAAGACATTGAGGTACTGTGCCGGATCGATACGGTCAATGAAGTGGAATACTTCAAAGCCGGCGGGATTTTGCACTATGTGTTGAGGCAGTTGATCGCCAGCTGAAAGCCAGCTGACCGGGGCGCAAATGCGCCCCTTTTTTGTGCCGGAGGCTGGCTCTTGGCCAGCCAATGAGTCATGATTTGACCTGCACGTCACTCCCTGCAATAAACCTGCAATAGTGACGCCATCTTTCGCGAACGTGCGGGCCTGCTAGCGTAATCCCCGCAGTCCGTTCCTGCGCCAGATCAACGAAGTTAAATATCCATTCAATAAAAGTACTGGCTTGCCGATATCTGTCGAAAGCCTTGCGGATTACTCAGCCCATGCGGAACAACCAGCCGATTACCCAACGGGAAAGGACTTTCCCTGCCCAACAACGCTTGATCTCGACCACCAATGCCAAGGGTGTGATCACCTATTGCAACGATGCGTTCGTCGAGATCAGCGGCTTCACGCGCGAGGAGCTGATCGGCGCACCGCACAACCTGGTACGCCACCCTGATGTGCCGCCTGCGGTGTTCGCCCACATGTGGCAGACCCTCAAGCAAGGCCAGCCCTGGATGGGCATCGTCAAGAACCGCTGCAAGTCGGGTGACCATTACTGGGTCAACGCCTACGTCACGCCGATCTTCGACAACAACCAGGTGACCGGTTTCGAGTCGGTGCGGGTCAAGCCCACCGCCGAGCAGATCCGCCGCGCCGAAGCCCTGTACCAGCGCCTGAATCAGGGCAAGCCCGCCGTTCCGCGCCGTGACAAGTGGCTGCCAGTGCTGCAGGACTGGCTGCCCTTCATCCTGGTCAGCCAGATCGGTTTCCTGATCGGCAACTGGCTCGGGCATTCCTGGGGCTTCGCCCTGGCCGCCGGCCTGTCGGTGCCGCTCGGCCTGCTCGGCCTTAGCTGGCAACAACGCGGCCTCAAGCGCCTGCTACGCCTGGCCGAACAGACCACTTCCGACCCACTGATCGCCCAGATGTACACCGACAGCCGAGGCGTGCAGGCACGCCTGGAAATGGCCCTGCTCAGCCAGGATGCGCGCATGAAAACCTGCCTGACCCGCCTGCAGGACAGCGCCGAACACCTCAGCGACCAGGCACGCCAGTCCGACGTCCTGGCCCACCAGAGCTCTTCGGGGCTGGAGCGCCAACGGGTCGAGACCGAGCAGGTTGCCGCCGCCGTCAACCAGATGGCCGCCACGACCCAGGAAGTGGCCAACCATGTACAGCGCACCGCCGATGCCACACAGGAAGCCAATCGCCTGACCAGCCAGGGCCGGCAGATCGCCGGTGAAACCCGCGACGCCATCGAGCGCCTGTCGGCGGCCGTGGGTGAAACCGGCGAGACCGTGACGCAACTGGCCAAGGACAGCGACGAAATCGGTGGCGTGGTCGATGTGATCAAGGGCATTGCCGACCAGACCAACCTGCTGGCCCTGAACGCCGCCATTGAAGCAGCCCGCGCGGGCGAAATGGGCCGTGGCTTTGCCGTGGTGGCCGACGAAGTGCGCCAGCTGGCCCAGCGTACCGCTGAGTCCACAGGGCAGATCCATGGCCTGATTGCCAAGCTGCAACAGACAGCCAACAACGCCGTGCTCACCATGGAATCTGGCCATCGCCAGGCTCAGGAAGGTGTAGAACGAGTGATGCAGGCTGACCAGGCATTGATGGGGATCAGCGAGGCGGTGGCCAACATTACCGACATGGCGACCCAGATCGCTGCCGCCACTGAAGAGCAGACAGCCGTGGCTGACGAGATCAGCCGCAACATCAGCACGATCGCCGAACTGGCCGACCAGACAGCCGAGCAGGCGCAGCATTCGGCGCTGCTCAGCGAAGCATTGACCACCACCGCCGGTGGCCAGTACTCACTGGTGGAGCGGTTCAACCGCTGACAACACTGCGCCCCTTCGCGACCTTGCCCGCGAAGGGGCACTACCAACCGAGGGTCAGACGACTCTCGAAATAGCGCTCCTCCCCCGTCAACGGGTCAGCAAAGCGCAAGCTGTGTGCCAGCAGCTTCAATGGCCGCTGGTAATCATCTTCTACCTTGAGCAACTCAGGATAGAACGGATCGTTACAGATCCCCGCGCCCAGTGCCGCCATGTGCACCCGCAGTTGATGCGTCTTGCCGGTCACCGGTGAAAGGCCGTAGCGCCATAGCTCACCCTGCTTCTCCAGCACCTCGGCCAGGGTTTCGCTGTTATCGTCGCCCGGTACCTCATGCATGCGGAAAAACGGCTCGCCATGCACCAGACGGCTTTTATGCACCAGAGGAAAATCACGCTGGGGCAAGGCCGGGGCGATGGCGTGGTAGCGTTTGTCGATGCGGCGCTCGGGGAACAGCCTTTGGTACGCGCTGCGGGTTTGCGGGTTGGCCGAGAACAACACCAACCCTGCGGTATGCCGGTCGATGCGGTGCAACGGCACCAGGTGAGGGTTATCCAGGCGCCGGATCAAACGGCGCAGCAACGTCTGTTCGACATACTCGCCGGTTGGCGTAACCGGCAGAAAATGCGGTTTGTCGGCCACCACCAGATGCTCATCCACATGCAGGATGGCTTCCTCTACCGGGATCGGCCGCTCGTTGGGCACCTCACGAAAATAGTGCAGGCGCATGCCGCGGCGGTAAGGCAGGTCGGCAGCGATCGCCTGGCCTTCGGCGTTGAGCACCCGGCCACGAGCAAAGCGGTCAAGCCACTGCGCACGCTCGATTGCCTTGAAATGGTCGCACAGGCAATCAAGTACCGTCGCCCAGTTGCCAGGTGGCAGGCAGACCGTGCTGGCTTGCTGGCGGGCGGGGTCGAAAGGCGTGGTCATGGCGAGACTCGGGGCAGGCAGGGCCGGGCATTATCCCCCAACCCCGCCAGCTCAACCAGCCTGGACCATAGCCTCGCTGCGCGCCTTCAGCCAGCGCAGAACCTGCACGGGCTCCCAGCGGCCGGGATCATAGAGCGCATACAGCAAGCCCTGGTAACCCACCACATCCAACCCTCGATGGTAGCCGGCCCGCTGGAACAGCGCCTCGATCTCGGCGAAGCAGGTATTGAAATGAACCTTGCCGAACGGCGTACGGTCATCGGTGACCAAGCCTTCGAGGCGCAGTTCCAGCACGGCGTCACATACCCGCTCCACCGGCATGCGGTTGACGCTGTACTTGAGTTGCTCGACATTGAGCATGGGCTTACCTCGATACTGTATTTATATACAGCATACGAACTTGCACACCCCGCCGTCAATTCATCCCCTGCTCACTGCAAACCTGGCAGGTAGCCTGTACCCCTGCGGATGGTCAGCACTTCACGGCGCGGGACGCTCGGCGTTACCGACAGGTGGACCCAACTGTCGAACTCGAGAATCATCTGGTCGAAATTCACTGCGCTTGCGCTCACCCGGCGGACCACTTCCCGGTTACTGATGCCGAATATCTCGAAGTCCGCGGCCAAGCCCTGCAGGTGCTGGCTGCGCGGGGAGCCGCCTATACGCTTGTTCAACGCGGGGGACCGGTAGCCACTGCTGATGATTACCGGCAGGCCAAACAGGGCCCGCACCTGCTCAAGGGCTTCACACAGCAGGTGCAGGTTGCTGATGACTTGCTGCGAGGGCGTATTGTCCAGCCCTTCCCGAGCGGCGACCTGCGAGACAATCATCTCTTCCAGGGTGAAATTTGGTGTGATGAACATGACTGCATTCTCGACGATGATGAGGTTCCGGCGTGTGTCGCCGGCACGGCATCTTCGGGTAACAGCTCAGCTCATGCAGGCAGGCGATGCTTCCCCTGCCGTTGTCATTGCGCGAGAAAGGCTACAACCTGTTCAGGATCGAACGGCCAGTGCAGTTCGGCCGAGGTATCGCAACGACGCAGCACGGGAATGATAAGCCCGTAGCGCTCGAACAGCGCCTCGCTCTCGGCGATATCGACCAGTTCGACCAGCAGGCCATGATCGACGAAAGGCATGAGAACGGCTTCGGCCACTTCACACAAGTGGCACCCGACGGTGCCGAAGAGTTGGCATTCAGGCAGCATGGGGCGGGACCCGGTTTGGCATGGATGAGAAGCCTATTCTAGGTCGCTACCGCCCCATGTGCACCTGACCTCGTTCAATCCTGGCTGGTGGCACCGATGCGGTGCAGCGACAAGTCGGCGCCCTGAAACTCCTGTTCATGGCTCAGGCGCAGGCCGAGTACCGCGCGGATCAGCCCGTACACGACAAAGCCCCCAAGCAGCGCGATCAGCACCCCTGCCAGGCTCCCGATCAACTGGCTGGTCAGGCTGACGCCTCCCATACCGCCAAGGCTTGCCTGGCCGAAGATGCCACAGGCTATCCCGCCCCATAGGCCACATAGCCCATGCAATGGCCACACGCCCAGCACATCGTCGATCTTCCAGCGGTTTTGCGCGGCGGTGAAGCTCCACACGAACAGAACACCGGCCACCAGGCCAGTAGCCAGTGCACCGATCGGATGCATCAGGTCCGAACCTGCACAGATCGCCACCAGGCCCGCCAGCGGCCCGTTGTGCAAAAATCCAGGGTCGTTACGCCCGGCCAACAACGCTGCCAGGGTGCCGCCTACCATGGCCAGCAGCGAATTGATCGCCACCAGGCCACTGACGCCTTGCAAGGTCTGCGCGCTCATGACATTGAAGCCGAACCAGCCGATGATCAGGATCCACGAGCCCAGTGCCAGGAACGGAATGCTCGACGGAGCGAAGGCCACCAGCCGACCATCACGGTACCGCCCCCGCCGTGCACCCAGCAGCAGCACTGCCACCAGTGCCAGCCAGCCGCCCATCGCATGCACCACCACAGACCCTGCAAAGTCATGGAAAGGCGCACCAAAACGCGCCTGCAGCCATGCCTGTGCGCCGAAGTTGCCATTCCATACCACGCCCTCGAAGAACGGATAAATGAAGGCTACGATCAACGCTGTGGCACACAGCTGAGGCACGAACCGCGCACGCTCGGCGATACCCCCGGAGATGATTGCCGGTATCGCTGCCGCGAACGTCAACAGGAAAAAGCATTTGACCAGGGCATAGCCGTGGTCGGCGGCCAGCTGGGATGCCGGGTGCAGAAAACTCACACCATAGGCAACCCAGTAACCGATGAAGAAGTACACCAGCGCCGAGATGGCGAAATCGCTGAGTATCTTCGACAAGGCATTGACCTGGTTCTTGTGGCGCACGGTGCCCACTTCGAGAAACGCGAAGCCCGCGTGCATGGCAAGCACCAGAATGGCGCCCATGAGGATGAAGAGCGTGTTGGAACCGTGGACCAGGGAGTCCATGGCGCTGTGCATGTTGTCCATGAAAAGGCAGACCTACTGAAAAAAGGCACCAGGACAGTTCAAGAACCTGCATCCATGCACCGGATCGGTGCCAGCCCATTGCCCGGGTACGGTGGACCGAGCGAAGCCTGCGTGGTTTTTTCTTGGGTTTGTCGTGGATTGGGTTAAGGTTTATCGGTATCTGCCGGGGTCGACGCCCAGTATCGGCGCATCGCTCCGGTCTACGCCCCGCGTTGTGGCAATCTTCATTAGCAAGGCCCATACCAGCGACAGCAAGGCCCATACCAGCGACGAAGTGAACCTTCAGCGCACAGCGAAACTCGAATTACCTACACACCTACACAGGGAGAGCACCATGGCCAGCAAATCGGCAAAGACTGCACAAGAGATATTGATGGCGGACTTCCAGGCTTTGGTCCGTGATACCGAGAAGCTTCTGGCCGACACCGCCAATCTGGCGGGCGACCAGGCCGATGAGCTGCGTGAGCAGATCCACGAGCGCCTCACGCAGGCCCGCGAAACCTTGCAACTGACTCAGGAATCGGTGCGTGAGCGTGGCCAGGCGGCCTTGGGTAGTGCCGAGCACTACGTTCAGGAAAACCCTTGGCAGGCCATCGGCATTGCCGCAGGTGTCGGCCTGCTGATCGGCCTGTTGGCCAATCGGCGCTAAGGAGCCTCCATGGAGAATGACGCCATTGGCACCGGTGCCTCGGGCAGGCGCCTGGGCGCCGCGATACTGGGGCTGCTGCACAGCCATATCGAACTGTTCGGTATCGAACTGCAGGAGCAGAAAGGACGCACCCTGAGCCTTTTGCTGTTCGCTGGCCTGGCGCTGGTGTTCGCACTGCTGCTGCTGACAGCCTTGTCGGGCCTGCTGCTGGTGTTGCTGTGGGACAGCTACCGCCTGGCAGGGATCATCGGCCTGTGTGTGTTTTATGGTGTGGCTGCGCTGTATTGCGGCCTACGGCTGAGGGCGGCGGTATTCGACGAGTCCTCGCCGTTTGGCGCCACCCTCGAAGAACTTGCCAAGGACCGGGAGCGCCTGCTGCCATGAGCCTGCCTGAACTACCCAATACGCGTAACCCACGGGAGCTGCGCAAAGCCCTGCTGCGCCTGCGCATGGAAATGCATCGCCAGCAGATCCGCCAGGAGTCCGGGCAAATGCTGCAGCCACTGCACCGCCTGCGTGGCATGGGCGGCTCATTGCAAGATGGCCTGGGCATCAAACACGCTCCCCTATGGGGCATTGGTGCGGTGGTTGCGCTGGGCTTTCTGACCGGCAAGGGGGTGCGCAGCGGCAACCTGTCACGCCTGGTGCGCCTGGGCACTACGCTGCTGCCGCTGTTGAAGGTGTATCTGCAAGGCTCGCGGCGCTCCTGAGCCACCTCCAGAGTCTTCACTCGCAGGTGACCCACGCGTTTCAAGCGTGGCAAGCACCTGTGAGAGACGGCGTGCCGACGATCAGGCCGGTATCGATTTTCCGCTTGCATAGCCCTGCGCGACACCGGAAGCTACGCCATTCGACCTACAGGAGAGCGAGCCTTGGACTGGCACACCCTGCTCACCCGCGAGCGCCTGGGCAAAGCCCTGTACAGCCCCGATGAACTGGGGCGCAGCCCCTTCCACAAAGACCACGACCGGATCATCTTCTCAGGCGCGTTCCGCCGCCTGGGGCGCAAGACCCAGGTCCACCCCGTCTCCAGCAACGATCATATTCACACGCGCCTGACCCATTCCCTCGAGGTAAGTTGCGTAGGGCGCTCATTGGGCATGCGCGTCGGCGAAACGCTGCGCGACAGCCTGCCAGACTGGTGTGAACCCAGTGATCTGGGCATGATCGTGCAGTCCGCCTGCCTGGCCCACGACATCGGCAACCCGCCGTTCGGCCACTCAGGCGAAGATGCCATCCGCCACTGGTTCCAGCAGGCTGCAGGGCGCGGCTGGCTGGATGACATGACGGATGACGAGCGCGGCGACTTCCTCAACTTCGAAGGCAACGCCCAAGGGTTTCGCGTGCTCACCCAGCTTGAGTATCACCAGTTCGACGGCGGTACCCGGCTGACCTACGCGACCCTCGGTACTTATCTCAAATACCCTTGGACCGCCCGGCACGCTGATGCCCTGGGGTACAAGAAGCATAAGTTCGGCTGCTACCAGAGCGAGTTGCCGCTGCTCGAACAGATCGCGCACAAGCTCGGCCTGCCGTTACTTGAGGAGCAGCGCTGGGCGCGCCATCCACTGGTCTACCTGATGGAGGCAGCCGATGACATCTGCTACGGCCTGATCGACCTGGAAGACGGCCTGGAGATGGAGTTGCTGCAGTACGCCGAAGTGGAGGCGCTGCTGCTCGACCTGGTGGGCGATGACTTGCCAGAAACGTATCGCCAGCTTGGCCCTGCAGATTCGCGACGACGCAAGCTGGCCATCTTGCGTGGCAAAGCCATCGAGCACCTGACCAACGCCGCCGCGAGCGCCTTCGTCGAGCAACAGCAGGCATTGCTTGCCGGGCAGTTGAGTGGCGACCTGGTCGAGCACATGCACGGCCCGGCCAAGCGCTGCGTGCTTCAGGCCAAGGACATGGCACGCAACAAGATATTCCAGGACAAGCGCAAGACGCTGCACGAAATCGGTGCCTACACCACCCTGGAAATCCTCCTCAACACGTTCTGTGCTGCGGCCCTTGAGCAGCATGGCGGGCGCACCCCCTCCTTCAAGAGCCGCCGCGTACTCGATCTGATTGGTAACAACGCCCCACACCCGCATGATTCTTTGCACAAAGCCTACCTGCGCATGATCGATTTCATCGCCGGCATGACCGACAGCTATGCCAGCGAAATGGCCCGCGAGATGACCGGGCGGTCCAGCCCGACCTGAACCTGGGTACTGCCGCATGCCGTTGCGCATGCGGCCCATTATAGTGAGGGATATTTCCTACAACTGCCGCCACTTGTTAAACAGAACGAATATTTACAAAACAAAAAGTTACCAAGAGACCTTTGACACTGAATCAAATCATTACACTTCGTAGCTCTAATTGCCTTCTGCTGTAAGCCATTTCCCATATACGTTTAATCGCCACACTTCACACCCCATGTCAGATGCAACTGGGTTAATGTGCCCCCTGCCTCGTCATCCGCCGCAGGGAAGTTGAACATGCACTCCGTATTTATTGTCGATGACCACCCGGTCATCCGCCTGGCTGTCCGTATGCTGCTTGAAAACCAGAACTACAAAGTCGTAGGCGAATCGGACAATGGCGTGGACGCCATGCAGATGATCCGCGAAACAATGCCCGACCTGGTGATTCTGGATATCAGCATCCCCAAGCTTGATGGCCTCGAGGTCCTCTCGCGCTTTCAAACCATGGCCTTGCCGCTGAAGGTACTGATCCTGACCGCGCAATCGCCTGCGCTGTTCGCCGTGCGCTGCATGCACTCAGGTGCGGCAGGCTATGTATGCAAACAGGAAGACCTGAGCGAACTGCTCAGCGCTATCAAGGCGGTACTGGCCGGATACAACTACTTTCCCAGCCAGGCCATCCACACGGGCCACGAAACAGCAGACACCGATCTCAGGCTTTTCCGGCAGGTCAACGATCGCGAACTGATGGTGCTGCAACTTTTCGCCCAAGGGCGCAGCAACAAGGAAATTGCCAAAGGCATGTTTCTCAGCAACAAAACCGTCAGCACTTACAAGAAGCGCCTGATGCAGAAACTCCAGGTCGACACCTTGGTCGACCTTATCGAGATGGCCAAACGCAACGCGCTGGTCTGAGGTGTCAAATGGCGCAACTCCTTGCCTGGCTGGCCCTTGCACTGTCATTGGCCTGCTGCGCAGCGCAGGCTTCTCAGCTTGAGGCGGTACCGTATTCCCTTCTTGCCCGCTCCTCTGCCTCACCGGTAACGCCGCCACTGACCGCGCCACAGAGGGAATGGCTGATGGGCCGGCAATACCTGAAGCTGGGCACGTCAGCACCGGATTACCCGCCCTTCGACATAACCAGTGGCGGGCGCGACTATCAAGGACTCACCGCCGAATATGCCAGCCTGATCGGCAAGGTACTGCAAGTGCCGATTCGAGTGTTGCGCTATCCCAATCGGCAAGCTGCAGTAGAGGCGCTCAAGAAGGGGGATATCGACTTGCTCGGCAGCGCCAATGGCTATGAAGCAGCGAGCGAAGGCCTGGCGCTTTCGCACCCTTATGCCGTCGACCAGCCGGTGCTGGTGACCCGCGAAGACGAACGCCGCACGCTCAATCGCGGCATGGACGGCATGCGTCTGGGCATGTTGTATCACTACCTGCCCCGAGAAGAAGTCAGCACTTTATATCCCCAAGCCGAACTGCTGGCCTTCGGCTCGTCTTCCCAAGCCCTCAATGCCGTCGCGTTCGGGCAGGCTGACGTGTTCATCGGCGATACCATATCCACTCACTATCAGCTCAACCGCGGTCACCTGCCGCGCCTGCGCATGGCAAGCTTCGGCAAACATGAGAGCGTCGGTTTCAGTTTTGCAATGCGCGCCCAGGATACCCATCTCAAGGACCTGGTGAACCTGGCCCTGGAGCGCCAGCCTGCCGCCGTGCGCGCCAGCATTTTCAAACGCTGGAGTGCCGGCAGCGACCTGCTGTTGAGCGACCGGAAGCTGCAGCTCACGACCGAGGAGGAGCAGTGGTTGCGCCGCCATCCTGTGATGCAGGTGGCTATCGACGAGACGGCCGCACCGCTGTCCTATTTCGACGGCAATGGCCATTTTCGCGGGATTACCGCCGACCTGCTGGATCTGATCCGCCTGCGCACAGGGCTGCGCTTCGACGTTCAGCGTGCCAACGGCATTGCCGAGATGATCGCCCGGCTTGAGGACGGGCGCGTGAACATGATCGCAGCGCTTGCCGTGGATGACATGAGCGAGGAGCACTTGCACCTCAGCCGACCTTACCTGGAAAGCACCTATGTGCTGGTGACACGCACCGAAACGCCCCAGTACACCTCATTGGAACAACTGCAGGGCCGGCGCATCGCCATTACCCGCTACAGCGAGATGTCCGAACTGCTGGCGACCCGGTATCCGCAGACCGGCTGGATCGAGACCGAAAGCCCCTACTATTCCATGGCACTGTTGAGCAGTGGCGCAGTCGATGCCGTCATCACGACCTTGATCGATGCCAACCACGCCATAGCAGGTAACGCCAAACTGGTCATCCGCAGCACGGTCGGTACCGATCCTGCGAGCTTCGCCATGGCCACCTCGGCGCAGGCAACAGAGTTGGCATCGATTCTGGACAAGGCCCTGCTGAGTATTTCGCCGGAAGAACTGGGGGTGATCAACAACCGCTGGAGTGGTTACAGCCAGCATGATGACAGCAATTGGCTAGGCTTCAGGCGCCTTGCCTTGAAAGTGTTGCTGGGGACCGCTTTGCTCCTGCTGGCGGCGCTGCTGTGGAACGCCCGGTTGCGCCGCCAGATCAAACAGCGCCAGCACGCCGAGCGCGCCCTGAACGATCAGCTGGAGTTCATGGGCGCACTGCTCAATGGCACCCCGCACCCCATGTACGTGCGGGACAGGGCGGGCTGCCTGCAAAGCTGCAATGCCAGTTATCTGGAAGCGGTGCAGGCGACCCACGACGAGGTCATAGGCAGGCGCCTGGAAGACAGCCTGTTCGCGGGTTCGGAAAGTACCCGGCAGATCCATGCCGATTATCTGCAGGTGATGGCGGCCGGGGTTCCGCTGATCATCGACCGCCCCTTGCGGCTCAAGGATCGCGAAATCACGATCTACCACTGGATACTGCCGTACCGTGATTCACTCGGTGAAGTCCAGGGCATCATCGGTGGCTGGATCGACATCAGCGAGCGGCGCAAGCTGGTGCAGGAGCTGCGCGAGGCCAAGCAACTGGCTGATGATGCCAACCGCGCCAAGAGTACCTTCCTGGCTACTATCAGCCATGAGATTCGCACCCCGATGAACGCGGTCATCGGCATGCTCGAACTGGCGGTCAAGCGTGCCCATCAAGGGCAGATCGATCGCACCTCGCTGGAAGTCGCCCACCATTCGGCAAAGGACCTGCTGGGCCTGATCGGTGACATCCTGGATATCGTGCGTATCGAGTCCGGCCACCTGTCCCTTGCGCCCGAGCCTGTCGACCTTGCGGCGCTGGTCGAATCGGTGAGCCGCGTGTTCGATGGCCAGGCACGGCAAAAAGGCCTGGCCTTCGACGTCGTCATCGACTCCAGCGCACGCTGCCACGTCCTGCTCGACCCACTGCGTTTCAAGCAGATCCTGTCCAACCTGATCAGCAATGCCATCAAGTTCACCGGGCAGGGCCAGGTGCGCATCAGCCTCAGCCTGCGCGAAGAAGCCCCGTTAGCGCCCCCAAGCCTTGACCTGGAAGTGCGTGACACCGGCATTGGCATTCACGACGATGACCTGCAACGCCTGTTCAACCCCTTCGTTCAGGCCAACCCGCATAGCCAAGGGGCTCGCGCAGGCACGGGCCTGGGCTTGGCCATCTGCCGTAGCCTGTGCGAAATGATGGGCGCAAGCCTGAGTATCAAGAGCGTGCCGGATTTCGGCACGCAGGTTCGCTTCAGCGTACCGCTGCAACGTGTCGACGCACTGCCGCCGCAGGTGCTGGAAGCCGATGACATGGATGTACCCGATGCCCGGTTGAAGGTGCTGGTGATCGACGACCACCCGGCCAACCTGATGCTGATGGCGCAACAGCTGGGGTACCTGGGCCTGAGCCAGGCCACTGCCAGCGATGGCCGCGAAGGCCTGGAAAAATGGCGTGAAGGGCAATTCGACGTGATCGTCCTCGATTGCAACATGCCGCACATGAACGGCTATCAGCTCGCGGCCGCCGTGCGCGCAGAAGAACGCCAGAACGGGCGCCCTCACTGCGTGATCCTGGGCTATACCGCCAACGCCCAGCCCGAAGTCAGGCAAAAATGCCTCAGTGTCGGCATGGACGACTGCCTGCTAAAACCCATCAGCCTGCGCACACTCAGCCAACGCCTGGCGAATATCGCTCCCAAACGGGAGCAGGCCGCAACGAAGGTACCGTTCAATATCAAAGGTCTGAACAGTATCGTTGGCGACAACCCCAACGACCGTGAACTGTTTCTCAAGGCCTTGCTGATGAGCCTGCAGCAGGACCTGGCAACGCTCATGGGCCTGGACCCTGACGTCGAACCCGAGGCCGTCGGCGAGCAGGCACACAAGATCCTCAGCGCGGCGCGGATGCTGGAAGCGCAGCACTTGATGGCGGCCTGTGAGGCCCTTGAACAAAGCGGGTTGCCCGCATCACAGCTGAAACTGCGGCGACAGGCTTTGGCACGGCACATGCGCCGCGTAGAGAAAGCCTTGGCCAGAGAACTGACCAAGCCTTGATGAAGCGGCCGCCCGAGCGGGCGCCGCTTCAGCCATGCATCAGGAAGCCGGGTTGATCGGCTTTTCCGGATACCAGGCGTCCAAGAGCGGGCTGACTTCGATGGAGGTCAGTTCGCTACGGCCTTTGAGCCAGGCTTCGACAGTGGCGCGTTGCTCTTCGCTGACCGAGCCACGCTCTGCCAGGCAGACCAGGCCGAAATCATCACCACCGACATAGTCCAGGCCGTTGGCGTCCATGGCTTCTGCCAGGAAGGCGTCGAGGAAGGCATCGATGGCTTCGTCGGACAGGTCTTCCTTGAAACCCAGGTTCAATTCAAAACCCAGCTCCTGGAATTCATCAACGCACAGCTTCTTGCGCAGACGACGGGAACGGTTGGTAGCCATGAAACAATCCTCTTGAGTAATAACGCGCGGCACTTTAACAGTTTCCGCAGTACAACGGCGCTTTTCCGTCGAACGTGGCGCATGAGCGCGGCGCTTGGGGCATAATGCGCACTATATTTCGTAGAGGGGCGATCATCTCATACAGCCCCTATGTCTTTTTCCCTCGTCCGCAGGGTATGAATCTCATATGATCAAATCGCTCCGCCCCCTCGTTCTCGCCGGCATGCTCCTGCCGTTCGCCCTGCCCAGCCAGGCCGCAGCCGTCAACACCACGCTGCCCCCCAAGGTTCAGCAGGCGCTCAAAGCCAGCAAACTGCAGGACACAGCACTGTCGCTGGTGATGCTGCCGCTCAATGGCCCCGGCACGCCGACCGTGTTCAACGCTGATGTCTCGGTCAACCCGGCCTCGACCATGAAGCTGGTCACCACCTATGCAGCCCTCGAACTGCTCGGCCCGACTTTCCAGTGGAAGACCGAGTTCTACACCGATGGCACCCTGAGCAACGGCGTGCTCAACGGCAACCTGTACCTCAAGGGCGGCGGTGACCCGAAGCTGAACATGGAGAAGCTATGGCTGCTGATGCGTGACCTGCGCGCCAACGGCGTTCGCACCATTACCGGTGACCTGGTGCTGGACCGCAGCCACTTCGTACAGCCCAACCTGCCGCACTTCAATGATGACGGCGGTGACGTGAACAAGCCCTTCCTGGTCAAGCCCGACTCCTTGCTGGTCAACCTCAAGGCCCTGCGCTTCGTCGCCCGCAACGATGGCGGCAAGGTGACCGTCGCCGTCGAGCCACCCATTGCGAGCATTCGCATCGACAATCAGGTCAAGGCAGTTGCCTCCAGAAAATGCACTGGCGATGTACGCTACAACCCGGTGCCTCAAGCCGATGGCATGAATGTCGTGGTCAGCGGCCAGCTGGGCGATGGCTGCAACTCGCAGACGTACCTCGCGCTGCTCGATCACCCCACCTACGCCGCCGGTGCCGTGCGCGCGATCTGGAACGAACTGGGGGGCAGCATCCAGGGCCGTGACCGCATCGAAAACGTACCCAAGGGCGCTCGCCTGCTGGCACGGGCCTTCTCGCCCGACCTGGTGGAGGTGATCCGTGACATCAACAAATACAGCAACAACACGATGGCCCAGCAGCTGTTCCTGAGCCTTGGCGCACAGTTCCGTACCGACGCCGATGGCGACGATGCCCGCGCAGCTCAGCGCGTGGTTCGCCAGTGGATGGCCAAGAAAGGTATCACCGCGCCCCACCTGGTGATGGAAAACGGCTCTGGCCTGTCGCGCGCTGAACGGGTAAGCACGCGCGAAATGGCCGCACTGCTGCAGGCGGCGTGGAATAGCCCCTACTCCGCAGAATTCATCAGTTCAATGCCGTTGGTGGGCATGGACGGCACCATGCGCAAGCGCCTCAAGCGTACCGCCTTGGCCGGTGAAGGCCACATCAAGACCGGCACCCTGAATACCGTACGCGCCATTGCCGGCTTCAGCCGTGACAGCAACGGCAATACCTGGGCAGTGGCGGCGATTCTCAACGACCCGAAACCCTGGGGGGCATCGCAGGTACTCGACCAGGTACTGCTGGACCTGTATCGCCAGCCCAAAGCCGCTAACCGGACGGTAGGCGTCAACCCATGATCTGACTTGGGCAAATACCAACTTCATCGCCGGCAAGCCGGCGATGAGGCCCGCACTGCCCGCTCAGCTCAACTCTGCCTCGACACGGTCCCTGCCTGCCTGCTTGGCCGCATAGACGCCGGCATCAGCCCGCAGCAACAAGGCATCGGCCCCCTCCCCCGGGCGCCATCCGGCCACGCCAAAGCTTGCAGTCACTTTGCCAACCCCGTCGACAGGCAAATTGCGCACCCCTTGCCACAGTTCCATCGCCAGGAGCCGCGCCTGTTCAGCATTGCTACCAGGGCAAAGCACCATGAACTCTTCACCGCCAAGCCGGCAGAATACGTCCGTACGCCGCAGACGCTGGCCGATACGCTGGCAGAGGCTGCGCAATACATGATCCCCCACGGCATGACCGTACTGGTCGTTGATCCTCTTGAAATGGTCGATGTCGAGCATGATCACTGCCAGTTCCTGATCATCACGCTGGGCGCGGTCCAGTTCGGCCTTCAGCCGCTCCTGGAAGTAGCGGCGGTTGTGGATACCGGTCAGGGCATCGGTCACCGATAAGGTCCGCAAGTCCTCCTCCACGCCCTTGAGGTCGGAAATATCGGTCAGGTAGCCATGCCAAAGCGTGCAACCGTCTTCACCGACTTCCGGCGTCGCCTCCCCGCGCACCCAGCGCAACCCGGCCCTGGGCAGGCACACACGGTACTCTTCACGCCAAGGGGACAGGTGTTCGGCCGAGTAGCGCACGGAGCGCTGAACGCGCTCCAGGTCATCGGCATGGATGCGCTCGAACACCACTGTGGCGTCCTCGCGCAGCAACTGCAGGTCGACCTCATAGATATCGAACAGGCCCTGACTGGCATAGGGGAAACACGAGTGGCCATTAGCGTCGAGGCGATACTGATAAATGCCGCCCGGCACCTCGGCACTGAGCTTCTCCAGCAGCCGATCACGCATTGCCAACGCCTCGTGCACTCGACGGCGCTCGGTGACATCGATGCAAATCGCCAGGTAACCTACCCATAGCCCCTGCTCGTCAAGCACCGCGGTCACCAGCATGTTGGCCAACAACTGGCTGCCATCCTTGCGCACCAAAGTCCACTCGCCTGGCTGCGCGCCACCCTCTTGTATGGTCTCGGCGAACATCGCCTGGCCACCATCGATGTGGCGCCCGTAGCGCAGGCCCAAGGCATGGGCGCGAAGGCTGAGCTCCTCTGGCAGAAGCAAGTCTTCCAGTTGCAGTTTCCCGACCGCTTCGCTGGCCGCGTAGCCAAGCATGCGTTCGGCACCGGCATTGAAAGTACTGACCACACCCTTCAGGCTGGTCGCGATGATAGCGACCTGGGTAGCGGCATCGAGCACACTGCGCAGCTGATTATGCGTCTCGCGCAACGACTGCTCACTGACGCGCAACTCAGCGGTGCGCTGCTCCACCAGCTTGAGCGCACGTTGCCGCTGGCTGAACAGGTTGTACAGCAAGGCACTGAGCAACAGGCTTAGCAGGCCACCGAGCAAGCCCACCGCCAGCGCCGCAGAGGAGCGGTTGGCCTGCATGAACACCTGGCTTGGGCGGATATCAAGCTGGAAATGATGGTCGGCCAGGTGCAACAGCTGCGTGCTGACCAACGCCAACGGCGCGGCCGGGTTCTGCGAGTCGAACAACAGCTCATGGCCATTGCGCCCACTTGGATCGACGATCCGCACCACCAGGTTGTCCTGGGCAATGGCCGGCAAGCCGTCCGTGATCAGTTGCCGCACGTTCAGCAGCGCCATGACATACCCTGCGGGGTTGCCGGCCTGCGCGCTGTAGAACACCGGCGCTACCATCAACAGCCCGCGGGCGTAGCCCGGTGCCACACTTATCATGTCCAGCGGCGCGGACACTGCCATGCTGCCGGGTTCCAAGGCACGCATCAGGGCCTGGTCACGTACCGCCTGGCCGCGCAGGTCCAGCCCGTAGGGTTGCCCCTGCATCTGGGTTGCCTGGGTGTAAAGCACCGGGAAGTAGTGATCACGCGGCGGCGCCGGGTGCCAATTACCGCGCTCGTCCAGGTCACGGATCAGGTAGGCCTGCCCCAAGGCGGCACTGGCCTTGCGCTCGAAGTCGCGCCGCTGCGCGCCCTCGACCCGCGGCGCCCAGGAGTAAGCCTGGGTGCGCCGCAGCAGGGGGCGGGCGAAGCCGTCGAATTCACGTGGAGTGATGTCGTTGGAGAAGCTGAAAAAGCGCCGCAAGCTGTCCAGGCGCTGTTCCTGGTCGTCGAAGCGCTCGGCGATACGGCTATAGCGCTCGCTGGCCAGCAGCTCGAAGCGCTGGCGCAGCTGCTGCTTGTAAAACGCATGCGTGGCCAGCGCCAGGGCAATCGACAGCAAGCTGCCGGCCACCAACGCCACCAATGCCACTGCCCAGGCAGCCATCGCCTCGCTGCACAGGCCCAGCACCTTCGCACGCACGCCATACTTCGACATAGATCGATCTCGTCACGTCAGCGTCCTGCGAAAATCATGGCCCTGTGCTGAGTTATAGCTATTGGCCATTAGCGACGCAATGTTGCCTGTCGCTTTAGCGCAATTGCAGGCGCCAGGCGCGGTGGATACGGTTGTTGCGGGCGAAGTCCGGGTCCAGTGTCTGCGCAGTGATTTCCTCTACCACGTAGCGCGCAGCCAGATGCTCGTCGAGCTGGAACTTGCGGAAGTTGTTGGAGAAGTACAACACACCACCGGGCGCCAGGCGCGCCATGGCCAGGTCGAGCAGTTGCACGTGGTCACGCTGCACGTCGAACACGCCTTCCATACGTTTGGAGTTGGAGAAGGTCGGCGGGTCGATGAAGATCAGGTCGTAAGTGTCGCGATTGGCTTCCAGCCAGGCCATGACATCACCCTGCTCCAGGCGGTTGCGCTCGGAGAAGCCGTTCAGCGACAGGTTACGCCGCGCCCAGTCCAGGTAGGTCTTGGACAGGTCGACGCTGGTGGTACTGCGCGCACCGCCCTTGGCGGCATGCACGCTGGCCGTAGCGGTGTAACAGAACAGGTTGAGGAAGCGCTTGTCGGCCGCCTCGCGCTGAATGCGCATGCGCATTGGGCGGTGGTCGAGGAACAGGCCAGTGTCGAGGTAGTCGGTGAGGTTGACCAGCAGCTTGACGCCACCTTCACTGACCTCATGGAAGCGCCCTTCGGTGGCCTGGCGCTCATACTGGCGGGTGCCGCTCTGCCGCTCACGGCGCTTGAGCACCACGCGCTGCGGGTCGACGCCCAGCGCCTGGGGGATCGCCGACAAGGCATCGAGCAGGCGCGCCTGGGCCTTTTCCGGGTCGATCGAGCGCGGCGCAGCGTACTCCTGTACGTGTACCCAATCCTGATAGAGGTCGACCGCCAAGGCATATTCAGGCATATCGGCATCGTATACGCGGTAGCAGCCGATCTGTTCCTTGCGGGCCCACTTGCCCAGTTGCTTGAGGTTCTTGTGCAGGCGGTTGGCGAACATCTGAGCGCCTTCGGACAGGCGTGCAGGCTCACTGGCTACCGGCAGCGGTCGGCGGGTATCACCGCTATCGGCCTGGGCCTCGCGACGTTCACCGGTAACGAACTGGTCAGGCTGCACCTTGAACAGCAGCAGCTTGCACGGCAGCGCGCCGTTCCAGAACGCATATTGCTTGTGGCTACGGATGCCCATGCGCTTGCCCAGCTCCGGCGCACCGGTGAACACTGCAGCTTCCCAGCCCATGCACGCCTGGCGCAGGCGCTCGCCGAGGTTCTGGTAGAGGTACAGCAAGCTGGCTTCGTCACCCAGGCGTTCGCCGTAGGGCGGGTTGCTGATGACCAGGCCCTTCTGGTTCTGATCCGGGCGCGGCTCGAAGCTGGCGACTTCTCCCTGGTAGATCTTGACCCACTCACTCAGGCCTGCGCGTTCGACGTTGTTGCGCCCCGGCTGGATCAGCCGCGGGTCTGCCTCGTAGCCGCGAATCCACAGCGGCGGTTTGGCCAGGCCGGCCTGTGCACGGGCCTGAGCCTCTTCGTGAACCTTGCGCCAGGTGGCCGGCACATGGCCAAGCCAGGCGCTGAAGCCCCAGCGCTCGCGCTTGAGGTTAGGTGCCATATCGGCGGCGATCATCGCCGCTTCGACCAGGAAGGTGCCTACACCGCACATCGGGTCGGCCAGGGCGCCACCCTCGGCGGCGATGCGTGGCCAGCCGGCACGGATCAGCACCGCCGCGGCCAGGTTTTCCTTGAGCGGCGCAGCACCTTGCTGCAGGCGATAGCCGCGCTGGTGCAGGCTGTGGCCGGAGAGGTCGAGCGAAAGAATCGCCTCGCCCCGGTCCAGACGCAGGTGAACACGCACGTCCGGGTCGACTTTTTCTACCGATGGGCGCAGACCTTCACGATTGCGCAGTTTGTCGACGATGGCATCCTTGACCTTCAGCGCGCCAAAGTGGGTGTTGTCGATGCCCGAGCCATGGCCGCTGAACTCGACCGCCAGGGTACCGTCGGCCGCCAGGTGATCGGCCCAGTCGACAGCGTTCACGCCATCGTAAAGGTCGTCGGCATTTTTCATGTTGAAGCGCTTGAGCACCAGCAGCACGCGGTTGGCCAGACGCGACCAGAGGCACAGGCGGTAGGCGGTTTCCATGTCGGCCGCGCCGCGGATGGCCGAGGTGTGCTCGCGCACATCGTCAAGGCCCAGGCCCTTGGCCTCTTCGGCAAGCAGGCCTTCCAGGCCTTTGGGGCAGGTGAGATAAAGTTCGAAACGGTCCGACATGTGTATTCCAGAGCCTTGGGCTATTTGAGTGACGAAGCGACGCATCGCCCCGCCGATGTTTGCCCGAACGCCCTTCCAGCAAGCGTCCGAGTGGCCTTGATCTGCGCAGTATGCAGCAGCTGATGGGCCGGGCCGCCTGATCGATCTGCTCTCGCCAGTGGCAGAGACAGCTTAGATCATCAGGCAGTACAAAAAATTTCTGTCGACTTCAGGGTCGATGTGACCCTTCGTCGCATTACCAAATATTTCTTTCATCGCAGCGCAACGCTGGCGAAATGACGTCAAGGTTCAGCAAACCCCGGCCATAGCGGGCTCAACGCCAAACAAGGTTGAGTCGCATTTATTTACTTATCCCTTCACCCTTGGAAACGTTACGTGCTTATGACAAATCGATCATTCCCTCGGTGACTCGCATTCGTTAGAACTGGTCTCAGGCCGCTTCGCAACGAAGTGGCACTTTCAGCCCGCCACGCCGGCAGCGGGCGCAAACCGGCAGAAAGACTCTGCCCGGCCTCGGAGAGGCCGACGGGACATTACAGTCAACAAGTGAGGGCAACACCCTATGAGAAGACTTAAGCGTGATCCGTTGGAAAGAGCATATTCACGTGGCTACCAATATGGGGTCACCGGCAAATCCCGCGAACTTTGCCCCTTCAATCTTCCTTCTGTTCGCCAAGCCTGGATCAACGGCTGGCGTGAAGGTCGCGGTGATAACTGGGACGGAATGACTGGCACCGCTGGCATCCATAGACTCAACGAAAATCACGCCGTTGGCTGAACGAGGACACTGAATTCGAGTCACCATGCACGCCCCATCCGGGCGGCGGGCTAAGGCCCAGGGGCCCCTTGACGGGGCCCTTTTTTATGCCTGCGTGTCATGCCCGCGGCATTGCGGCGATCGCGTCCACTGCCTCACGGATCAGCGCCGGCCCTTTATAGATGAAGCCTGAGTAGATCTGCACCAGGCTCGCGCCAGCGGCAATCTTCTCTGCGGCATGCCGGCCTTCGGTGATACCCCCAGCAGCAATAATCGGCATCTTGCCGCCCAGCTCGGCCGACAGCACCTTGACGATATGGGTGCTCTTTGCCAGTACCGGTGCACCGGAAAGGCCGCCCGCCTCCCCCCCATACGGCAGGTTTTCCACACCTTCACGGCCCATGGTGGTGTTGGTAGCGATCACCGCATCCATGCCCGATTCCATCAGCGTTGCCGCCACCAGCGCAGTTTCTTCATCACTCATGTCCGGCGCGATCTTGATCGCCAGCGGCACACGCTTGCCATGCTCGCCGGCCAGCTGTTCGCGGCGCTCGGCCAGGGCATCGAGCAGCTGCTTGAGCGAATCGCCGAACTGCAGGCTGCGAAGGCCTGGGGTATTGGGCGAGCTGATGTTCACGGTGATGTAGCTGGCGTGGCCATAGACCTTGTTCAGGCAGATCAGGTAATCGTCGACCGCGCGCTCTACCGGGGTGTCGAAGTTCTTGCCGATGTTGATGCCCAGCACACCGTCATAACGCGCGGCGCGCACCCGCTCGAGCAAGTGATCGACGCCCAGGTTGTTGAAGCCCATGCGGTTGATGATTGCCGTGGCCTCTGGCAGGCGGAACAAGCGCGGCTTCGGGTTGCCCGGCTGCGCTCGCGGGGTCACGGTGCCGATCTCGACAAAACCGAAGCCCAGCTGGGCAAAGCCATCGATGGCCGCGCCATTCTTGTCCAGGCCTGCCGCCAGGCCGACCGGATTGGCGAAGTTCAAGCCCATCACCGACACCGGCAATGCCGCCGGCTGCTTGCACAGCGCGCCGTTGAGCCCGAGGCGGCCACCGGCGCCGATCAGGTCCAGGGACAGGTCATGGGAGGTTTCCGGGGAAAGCTTGAACAGCAGCTGGCGGGCCAGGGTATACATGGGCGGGCAAGGCTCAGGGGTGAGTGAGGTTGCGATTATAGCCAGCGTGCGGCCGGCATGACAGCGCCTTGGCACATGCGTTGCTACATCGCCTGCACACAGCCTATTCAGTACAGGCGAGGATCTACGTGAATACATCACCCCTGGCATGGGTCAACGGCAGCGATGCGCCAGAAAAACCCAGCCTCGATATCGGTTTCATGGCCCTGACCGATTGTGCTTCGGTTGTGGTAGCGGCCACCCAGGGCTTCGCCCAGCAACACGGCCTGACACTCAACCTCAAACGCCAGGGCTCATGGGCCGGCCTGCGCGACAAACTGGCCAGCGGTGAACTGGATGCCGCTCATTGCCTTTATGGCCTGGTCTATGCCGTGCACCTGGGCATCGGCGGGGTGCCGGCCAGCGACATGGCGGTGCTCATGGGGCTGAACCAGAATGCCCAGGCCATCAACCTCTCCCCCGCCCTTCAGCGCAAGGCTGTGACCACACCTGAAGCACTGGCACGCCACGTGCACCAGCAGGGTGCAAAACTGACCTTCGCCCAGACATTCCCCACTGGCACCCATGCCATGTGGCTGTATTACTGGCTGGCGAGCCAAGGCATTCACCCCCTGCACGACGTCAATAGCGTGGTGGTGCCACCGGCGCAAATGATGGCGCACATCCAGGCTGGCCGGATCGATGGCTTCTGCGTCGGCGAACCCTGGGCAGGCGCCGCCGTAGCGCAGGGCCAGGGCTTTACCTTGGCTACCAGCCAGTCGATCTGGCCCGACCACCCGGAAAAGGTCCTGGCCTGCGCCCGCACCTTTGCCGAGCAGTACCCAAACAGCGCCCGGGCGCTGGTCAAAGCGATCCTCGCCGCCAGCCGCTTCATCGAACAAAGCCAGGAAAATCGCCACGGCACCGCGCAACTGCTCAGCGGCAGCGCCTACCTGGATACGCCCATTGAAAACATCGAACCGCGGCTGCTCGGGGTGTATCAGGACGGCCTTGGCAACCACTGGCAGGACCATCATGCCCTGCGCCTGTTCGATCAGGGGCGGGCCAATGTGCCTTACCTGTCCGACGGCATGTGGTTCATGACCCAGTTCCGTCGCTGGGGGCTGCTGCGCGATGATCCCGACTACCTCGGCGTGGCGCGCCAGGTCCAGCAGTTGGCGCTTTACCAAGAAGCCGCCGATGCGCTGGGCGTGGCTTGCCCTGGCACGTCCATGCGCAGCAGCCTGCTGATCGACGGTATCCGCTGGGATGGCAGCGACCCATACGGCTACGCCCGCAGCTTCAGCCTGCACGCCTTGGGCGATACGCCCGATGCCCGTATCGGTCTGTGAGGGTCACCAACATGCTGCGCATCCTGCTGATCGACGATACCCAGAACAAGCTCGGCCGCCTCAAGGCTGCACTGCGCGAAGCCGGCTTCGAGGTGATCGAGGCGCCAGACCTGACCATCGACCTGCCCGCCTGCGTCGAGATGGTGCACCCGGACGTGGTATTGATCGATACCGACTCACCCGACCGCGACGTGATGGAACAGGTGGTGATGGTGAGCCGCGACCAGCCGCGGCCGATCGTGCTGTTCACCGACGAGCATGACCCCGGGGTGATGCGCCAGGCGATCCAGGCCGGGGTCAGCGCGTACATCGTCGAGGGCATCCACGCCGCCCGCTTGCAGCCAATCCTGGACGTGGCCATGGCCCGCTTCGAGAGCGACCAGGCGCTCAAGGCCCAGCTGCAGGCCCGCGACCAGCAACTGGCCGAGCGCAAGCGCATCGAGCAGGCCAAAGGCCTGCTGATGAAAATGAAAGACTGCAACGAAGAACAGGCGTACACCCTGATGCGCCGGCAGGCCATGAGCCGCCAGCAGAAGCTGATCCAGGTGGCTGAGCAGATCATCGCCATGCACGAGATGCTGGGGTAAGCAGGCGACCGTACAATGTTGGCCCAGCTCTTGCTGAAGATATCGCACCGGTAGCCAACGGCGGTTGCCCACAAACCCCGACAAAGACGTCGCTCACCCCTCCATGCCAGTGGACCGGGTAGCGGCGTCTTTTCGTTTCCGTTGCATTGCCGAGTGAGGTGTTCGATGAGTACCAGCTTCTGGAAATCCGGGCATGTGCCCACGCTGTTCGCTGCGTTCCTGTATTTCGACCTGAGCTTCATGGTGTGGTACCTGCTCGGCCCGCTGGCCGTACAGATCGCCACCGACCTGCAACTGAGTGCACAGCAACGGGGCCTGATGGTCGCAACACCCATCCTCGCCGGTGCCGTGCTGCGTTTTGTCATGGGCCTGCTGGTCGACCGCCTCTCACCGAAAACCGCCGGGCTGATCGGCCAGGTCATCGTGATTGTCGCCCTGGCCTGTGCCTGGTACATGGGCGTGCACACCTACGAGCAAGCCCTGCTGCTCGGTGTGTTTCTCGGTGTTGCCGGCGCCTCGTTCGCCGTGTCGCTGCCGCTGGCCTCGCAATGGTATCCGCCGCAACACCAGGGCAAGGCGATGGGCATCGCTGGCGCGGGCAACTCGGGCACCGTCTTCGCCGCGTTGCTGGCCCCGGTGCTGGCCGCAGGCTTTGGCTGGAACAACGTGTTCGGTTTCGCCGTGATCCCGCTGCTGGTGACGGTCGTGGTGTTCGCCCTGCTCGCGCGCAATGCACCACAACGGCCCAAGCCAAAGGCCATGGCCGACTACCTCAAGGCGCTGGGTGATCGCGACAGCTGGTGGTTCATGTTCTTCTACAGCGTCACCTTCGGCGGCTTCATCGGCCTGGCCAGCGCCCTGCCCGGCTATTTCAGCGACCAGTACGGCCTCAGCCCGATCACGGCAGGCTACTACACCGCCGCCTGCGTGTTCGCCGGCAGCCTGATGCGCCCGCTGGGCGGCGCCCTGGCCGACCGTTTCGGCGGTATCCGCACCCTGCTTGGCATGTACAGCGTGGCCGCCATCTGCATCGCTGCCGTCGGCTTCAACCTGCCCAGCGCCACAGCGGCCCTGGCGTTGTTCGTCAGCGCCATGCTCGGCCTGGGCGCGGGCAACGGTGCGGTGTTCCAGCTGGTCCCCCAACGCTTCCGCCAGGAGATCGGCGTGATGACCGGGCTGATCGGCATGGCCGGCGGCATCGGCGGCTTCCTGCTGGCAGCCGGGCTCGGCACCATCAAGCAGCACACCGGTGACTACCAGATGGGCCTGTGGCTGTTTGCCAGCCTGGGCCTGCTGGCCTGGTTCGGGCTGCACGGGGTCAAGCAGCGCTGGCGCACCACCTGGGGTTCTGCAGCGGTCACCGCGGCGCGGGTCTGAGGCGAACCGATGAGCCTGCAACTGAGTTTCGCCCAGGCCAGCGCCACGGGGCCGCGCGAGGAGAACCAGGACGCCTTGCGCCTGGTCACCCCGGCGCCGGAGCTTGCCGCCAGCAAGGGTTACCTGTTCGCCCTTGCCGACGGCGTCAGCCAATGTGCTGACGGCGGCCTTGCAGCACGTGCCAGCTTGCAGGCCCTGGCCATGGATTACTACGCCACCCCCGCCACCTGGGGCGTGGCGCAGGCACTGGACCGCCTGCTGTCGGCACAGAACCGCTGGCTGCGCGCTCAGGGCAGCCAGCCGCTCCTGACCACGCTCAGCGCGCTGGTGCTGCGCGGGCGCCGCTTCACCCTGGCACACGTCGGCGACTGCCGCGCCTATCGCTGGCACGACGGCCGCCTGCAGTGCCTGAGTGAAGACCATGTGTGGGACCAACCCGGCATGCAGCATGTGCTCAAACGCGCACTGGGCCTGGACCAGCACCTGCTGGTGGACTACCTGGACGGTGAGCTGCAGCCCGGCGAGTGCTACCTGTTGCTCAGTGACGGCGTCTGGGCCAGCCTGGGTGACCAGCACATCCAGGCCGTACTGCGCGAGCAGCCCGACCTGCAACTGGCCGCCGATACACTGGTCGCCAGCGCCCACCACAATGGCAGCCAGGACAATGCCAGCGCCCTGCTGGTACGGGTCGAGCGCGTGGGCACCGCCAACCTTGGCGATACCCTGGTCCAACTGCAGCAATGGCCCTTACCCCGCGAACTGCGCGAAGGCCAGGCAATCGATGGCTGGCAGATCGAGGCGCGCCTGGCACAAAGCCGCCAATCGCTGTTGTACCGCGTGCGCGACAGCCAGGGCCAGCCGTGGCTACTGAAAACCTTGCCCGCAGAACGCGAACAAGAGCCGGGCGCTGCCCAGGCGCTGTTGCTTGAGGAATGGTTCCTGCGCCGCGTAGCCGGCCGCCATTTCCCCGAACTGCACGCCGCCAGCCAGCGCCAGCACCTGTATTACGTGATGCGCGAACACAGCGGCCGAACCCTAGCCGCCCAGCTGGCCGAGCAGGGCCCGTTGCCACTGGCACAGTGGCTGGAAGTGGCCCGCCAGTTACTGCAGGCCGTTGGTGTGCTGCACCGACGCAACCTGCTGCACCGTGACATCAAGCCCGACAACCTGCACCTGGGCGAAGACGGCCAACTGCGCCTGCTGGACTTCGGCCTGGCGTACTGCCCAGGGCTGTCCGAGGACCCGCGCCACGAACTCCCCGGCACGCCATCGTACATCGCCCCGGAAGCCTTCGACGGCCAGCCGCCGAGCCCGCGCCAAGACCTCTACGCAGTGGGTGTGACGCTCTACCACCTGTTGACCGGGCATTACCCCTATGGCGAGGTCGAAGCTTTCCAGCGCCCGCGCTTTGGCCAACCGGTCAATGCCGCGCGCTATCGCCCCGACTTGCCGGAATGGCTGCAACACAACCTGCAGCAAGCCGTGGCCACGGACCCGGCGCAGCGCTTCGAAACCGCTGAACAGTGGTTGCTGCTGCTCGAACGGGGTGACCGCCAGGCGCTCAAC
The DNA here is from genome assembly GCF_009933855.1 of Pseudomonas sp. SG-MS2. NCBI lineage: Bacteria > Pseudomonadati > Pseudomonadota > Gammaproteobacteria > Pseudomonadales > Pseudomonadaceae > Pseudomonas > Pseudomonas sp. SG-MS2. The sequence continues at coordinate 30,322 of NZ_MOMO01000158.1, forward strand.
AGCCATCCACGTCCACTGCTTGAACGGGAGCCACTGAAGGTCTGGCGCACCCTGGCCCTGCTGTCCCTGCTGCTCAACCTGATACTGCTGTTCAGCCTGTTCAAGGGCTGAGCACGCCTTGCCGATGAGGAAACCCTGATGAATGCGAAAGTCTGGCTGGTCGGTGCCGGCCCTGGTGACCCCGAACTGCTCACCCTGAAAGCCGTGCGTGCGCTGCAACAGGCCCATGTAGTGATGATCGACGACCTGGTCAACCCGGCCGTGCTGGAACACTGCCCGCAGGCACGGGTGATCGCCGTGGGCAAACGGGGTGGCTGCCGCTCCACGCCCCAGGCGTTCATTCAGCGCCTGATGCTGCGCCACGCACGGCAGGGCCGCTGCGTTGTGCGGCTCAAAGGCGGCGACCCGTGCATTTTTGGCCGTGGCGGCGAGGAGGCCTTGTGGCTGCAAGGGCATGGCATCGAGGTGGAGGTGGTAAACGGTATTACTGCAGGCCTGGCAGGCGCGACCCAGTGTGGCATTTCGCTTACCTCACGCGGGATCAGCCGTGGCGTGACACTGGTGACCGCGCACACCCAGGATGACAGCGAGCTGAACTGGACGGCGCTGGCACAGGGTGGCACGACCCTGGTGGTGTACATGGGGGTAGCGAGGCTGGAGCAGATTCGCCAGGGCTTGCTGGACGGCGGCATGGCGCCGGGGATGCCGGTGGCGATGATCGAGAATGCGTCACTGCCCGGGCAACGCGAGTGCCGCAGCGACTTGCGGGGGATGCTGGAGGATGCGCGGGCGTTCGGCTTGCGCAGCCCGGCAATCCTGGTGATTGGCGAGGTGGCAGGGAACCTGGAGGCCCATCAGCGGATGGCGGCAGCCGGATGATGCGGTGTTCATCGGCTTAATGCCTTGCCTGGAAACTACATGCTCCAGACACGAAAAACCCGGCCGAGGCCGGGTTTTTCAGTGAAGCTTCAACCAATTACTTGGCTTGGGCTTCTACCTGAGCTTCAACGCGACGGTTGACAGCACGGCCTTCTTCGGTGGCGTTGTCGGCAACCGGACGGGTTTCGCCGTAGCCAACCGAGTCAACACGAGTCGACTCAACACCGTACTGCTGGGTCAGCACGTCTTTGACGGCGTTGGCACGACGCTCGGACAGCTTCTGGTTGTAAGCGTCTGGGCCCACGGAGTCAGTGTGACCTTCAACCACGGTGGTGGTCTGTGGGTACTGCTTCATGAAGTCAGCCAGGTTCTTGATGTCGCCGTAGCTGTTAGGCTTGACGACCGACTTGTCGAAGTCGAACTTGACGTCCAGCTCAACGCGAACGACTTCGGCAACAGCCGGGCAGCCATCAGCGTCAACGGTAACGTTGGCTGGGGTGTCCGGGCACTTGTCGACGTTGTCGCAAACGCCATCGTTGTCGCTGTCGGAGCAGACTTCAGCAACTGGAGCAGGAGCCGGGGCAACTTTGCCACCGCTGCCACCGAAGTTCAGACCCACACCAACGGACGGGCCCCACTCGGTGTTGCCGTTGTCGATGTTGTACATGGCTTCAACGCCGGCACGGGCGAAGAACATGTCGGTGATGTACCACTTGGCGCCAGCGCCAACGTTGGCGAAGGTGGAGTGGTCACGGCCGCTACGAGTGGCCTGGCCCAGGCTCTCGTGAGCGAAACCAGCGGAAACGTACGGACGCAGCGCGTCGCCTACGGTACCGAAGTGGTAGGTAGCGTCGAGCTTGGCTTTGGAACCTTTGATGTCTTTGTTGAAGACTTCGCCACGAGCGTTGTGGGTCTCGTTGTAGCCCAGGTCCAGGGAGACGTCGTCGGTCAGGAAGTAACCGAGGCGAACACCAGGGTTGGTGCCGTCGTTCTGGAAGTTGCGCTCGCTGTCGTAGTACTGCTTGGTCACGTTGCCTTCGATTTCGACAGCGCCTTGGCCTTGTGCCAGAACGCCGAACGAAGTAGCAGCAACGAGCGAGCCAATGGCCAAGCCCAAGGTGTTTTTCAATTTCATCCGTTAAATCCCCATCTGGTGATAGTTAAGCAGTCCCACCAAAATCCGGCGGACAACTCGACGGCAAGTCTAGCAGAACTTGCCGATTCGTTAGAGATATTCGCAAGGGGCTAAGTTTCATCCATACCTGCAAATTTCTCTCTAAGCTTGTCCAGCGCACGCTTGTAGCGCATTTTCGTTGCGCTCAGGCCCATGTGCATGATATCGGCGATCTCCTGAAATTCCAGTTCCGCAACAAATCGCAGCACCAGAATTTCCCGGTCGATCGGGTTCACGTACACAAGCCATTTGTCCAGGCCACCCTTTTCTTCGGGTTTGGGTGCCTTGTCTTCAGACGCCTCTTCAACAGGGTCAAGACTCAAGGCATCCATCAACCGACGTTTGCGGCGCTCCTTGCGGTACTGGGTAATGCACTCGTTATAGGTAATGCTGTAGAGCCAGGTCTTGAACTTGGATTTACCCTCGAAGTTCTTCAGACCGTAAAGCACCTTGAGCATCACCTCCTGACAGACATCGTCAGCATCCCGGTCGTTCCCCAAATAACGCGCGCACACGTTGAACAGGGTCCGCTGGTAGCGCCGCATGAGCTCTTCATAGGCGCGGGTAACGTGATACAGCTCCTCATGCGAACGCGCCACCAACTCCTCGTCGGTGAGCTCGCGCGGGTCGTAACGCATGGGCGGCGAATGAACTTTATTCAAAACGGATCTGGCCGACAGTCAGGTCAATGTCGCCGCTCGGCCACGTGGGCGGATTTCTGCGGCGGCATACATTAACAGCTTTTGGACAATTAGCGGCTATTGACGCGTTGCTCGAGCAGCACACGATTAGACAACGACACCAGTTCGCCATCATCGGTCAGCAACGTCGTCTTTACCGTGCCAATCTCCTCGATCTGCCCCTCGACCTCTCCAATCCGCACCTGCTGGCCGACCTGGTAAAGCTCACGCACATAGATACCAGCCAGAATCTGCCCGGCGATTTCGCGACTGCCGAGCCCCATCGCAAGCGCAACGGCCAGACCAACGGTAATCAGCCCGATCACGATCACGTGGTTGAGCAGGTCGGTCTTGACCTCGAGCTGGCTGATCGCCACCGAAATACTGATGATGATCACCAGGCCTTGGGTAATGCGCCCAAGGCCTGCGGAATACTCAAGGCCGATACCTTCGGCAGCGCCACGCACCAGGCCGTTGGCCACTTGCGCCAGCAGCACGCCAACCAGCAACACCAAGGCCGCACCAAATACCTTTGGCAGGTAGAGGGCAAGCATGTCGAGGGTTGCGGAGACGCGCTCGAGGCCTAGCGATTCGGCAGCAGAGACCAGGAAAATCAGCAGTACGAACCAATAGACGATCTTGCCGATCAAAGTCGAGATCGGCACCTGAATGCCGCCACGGCTGAGCATTTTGGTCAAGCCGGTACCGGCCATCAGGCGATCCAGACCAAACTTGGCCAGCAGCTTGGACAACAGCGTATCGAGCAGCTTGGCCACCACGAAACCGAGCAGCACCACGACCAGCGCGCCGAACAGGTTGGGGATGAAGTTCGCCACCTTGGTCCATAGGGCGGTCATGGCAGTGACCAGGCTCTGGGTCCAGAGATCGAGTTCCATATTCAATCGGCCTTATCAGCTTTGCTGCCGTCGGCAGCGTTACGGGCAGAAGTGCGGCGCACCGGCGCGACATGCGCCGAGCCATTGTTCACGGCGATCAGCAGCGCCTGGCTCCAGCGGCCAAGCAGGCTGAACAGGTCACCGGCGCCAACCTGGCGGTTGGCGGTTTTCAGCACGCGACCCAGGCACGCAGCGTCGTCACGGTCCTCACCGGACGGCGACGCGTTGAGCAGGTCACGCAGGGATTGTTCAAACGGATCGTGCATGTGCACCTCGCGCAATGTCAGTCAGAGACGAGAGCGACAGACGCCGGGTCACACTTCGGCTCATGTGGCGGCCGGCTTGCCAGCGACAAGGCCGGTACATTCCAATAAGCATTCAAACCCACCGCAGCCGTCGGAACAGCCACCACTGCCCCACCGCAAGCCCGAGCACGACAATACAGGCAAACAGGAAACCATAGGGGTTTTCCGCCCCCGGAATGCCGCCGACATTGATCCCCAGCAACCCGGTGACGAAGCTCATGGGCAGGAAAATGCAGGTAATGATGCCGAAGCGGTACATGGTCCGGTTCATCCGCTCGCTGCGCCGCCGGTCCTCGCTTTCCAGCACCAGCGCGGCCCGCTCACGGGCCAGCTCCAGCTCTTCCAGGTAGCGGATCAGGCTGTTGTTCAGCTCGTTCCAGTAGTCTGCGTCCGCATCGGCGAACCAGCTCCAGCGGCTGCGCGACAGCTGGGCATAGATCTCCCGCTGCGGGGCGAGAAAACGCCGCAGGCCGGCGGCTCGGCGACGAATCTGCTGCAAGCTGCCGTGCTCAGGGCTGTACCGTTCGTCGGATTCAACCTTTTCTTCCTCCAGATCGACCAGCTCCGACAGATCGTTGACCAAACCCTGCACTTTCTCGGTGAGCAATTCGCCCATCAGCAGCAGCAACTCGGACGCCGATCTGGGCCCCCTGCCCTCGTCCAGCAGACGGAGAATTTCGTCACTGGCGCGCAAAGGCCGCAAGCGCAGCGAAATGACCCGCCGTGCCTGGGCGAAAATACGTACCGATACCATGTCTTCGGGCTCGGCGCCCGGGTTGAGGTTCACCCCACGCAAGAACAACAGCAGCTGTTCATCGGCCAGCGGCAACAGGCGCGGACGGGTGTTTTCCTCCAGCAGCAGGTCGCAGGCGAACTCACTCAGGCCGCTCTCTTGCTGCAGCCAGGTACGGGTCTGGGGATGACTGCGATCCCAGTGCAGCCACAGGCTTTGCTGTGGCTGCAACTGCAGATCGTCCAGCTCGGTCCGGGGGATCGAGCGCGCGCCGCCTTTACCATCGAGCACCAGGGCGTGCACCAGCCCCCACTGCGCGTTGTCTTCCTCGAACATCAAAGCTCCATCAGCGCGTGCGGCGCATCACTGCGGCATTTCCAGCGGGCTTGGCGAGACGATCACACCATTGTTGTCGGCATACACATACTCGCCAGGGCGGAACGTCACGCCGGCGAAGGTCACAGCCACATTGAGGTCGCCGATACCGCGCTTGTCGGTCTTCATCGGATGGCTGGCCAGCGCCTGCACACCGACGCTGGTCTGGATCAGCACATCGACGTCACGCACGCAGCCATAGATCACCAGGCCTTCCCAGCCGTTCTTGGCAGCCTTTTCGGCAAGCATGTCACCGAGCAATGCACAGCGCAGCGAACCACCGCCATCGACCACCAGAACCTTGCCCTTGCCGTCGAGCTCAACCTGCTCTTTGACCCGCGAGTTGTCCTCGAAGCACTTGATGGTAACGATCTGGCCACCAAATGAATCGCGGCCACCGAAGTTGCTGAACATCGGTTCCAGCACCTGGACCAGGTCCGGGTAGGCGTCGCACAGGTCGGGCGTTACGTAATGCTGCATGGGAAGCTCCTGTCAGTCACAACGAAAGCGGGTGTCTGCCAAGGCTACACCGGGGAGGCAGTCGCAGTCATCCGGGACTGCTCGGTCATCTGTATTTCGCCTGTCGTAGCCCAAGCGGGCCACGACACCCAGCAGAAAATCAGCTGACCGTGACTGGCTCCGCAACCACGGTCGCCCCATGCACCGGCAGCAACGGCTGGCGCAACCAGCGTTGCACCAATGGCCACACCTGCGCCTGCGCCGCCTTGCTCACCAGCATGTCGACATGCCCGAACGCCTCGAAGCCTTCCTCGCGTCCCAGCCTGAGGAACTGCTTGCGCTCGCCACCCAACTGATCGAACAGCTTGCGACAAGCCCACACCGGGTCCTGGAAGTCTCCCGCGCCAGCCACTGCCAGCACCGGCACATCCACCTCGGCAAGCCCCGCCCACCAGTCACTGTCCTCGTCACCAAAACGGCCAAACAGGCCATGCCAACGCATGCTTTCCAGCGCCAGGCCTATCGGCTCATCCTCAGGCCCGCGCTTGAAGCGCGGGCCGGAAATCTGCCCCCAACGCCTGAGCAGCAGCTTTGCGCCCCAGGTCAGGGGTGGCACCTTCAACGGCCAGTACACCCGGCTGATCTGGGTACCGAAAAACGCGGCACTGGCGACCTGCCCGGACTGCAGAAAACCACCGCCAAGCGCTGCCGCCAAGGTGGTACCGCCAAGCGAATGGCCTATCCAGTGGGGGGCTGAACCGGACTGTTCTTCAACGAAGGCCGCGATCAGCGGCAAGTCATAGCGGGCATAGTCAGCGACGCGGTTGTGCCGCCACTTGTGGTTGCGCGGCGACAACCCGTGGCCACGCATTTCCGGGATCCAGACATCGAAGCCCGCACGTGCAAGGTAAGCCCCCAGGCCAATGCCCTTGGGCGAATACCAGAAACGCCGATTGGAGAAACTGCCATGCAGGAGAATAACCGGCACGCCTTGAGCGCCACCCTGGTCGGCCAGCCCCAGGCGGGTCACGGCCAGTTCGACGCTGGGGTCAGGGCTGTTGCCGGCCTTGATCCGGTAGACGTCTTCACTGAGATCACCGCGGCGCTCGGCACTGAGCAAGGCCACGGGGAATAGAACACTGCTGCTTTGCATAAGGTTGCTTGATGCACAAAAAAGGGCGGGATCCATCACTGGAACTCGCCCTGGAAAAAACCAGGCGGGGGCACGCCAGACGCGCCCCCGCATTTCATCTATCAGGCCGCGCCCTGGCCCTCGGCCAGGAAGAACCAGGTCTCGAGTACCGAGTCGGGGTTCAGCGACACGCTTTCGATGCCTTGCTCCATCAGCCACTTGGCGAGGTCCGGGTGGTCCGACGGGCCCTGGCCGCAAATACCGATGTACTTGCCAGCCTTGTTGCACGCCTGGATGGCATTGGCCAACAGCTTCTTCACCGCCGGGTTACGCTCGTCGAACAGGTGGGCGATGATACCCGAGTCGCGATCCAGGCCCAGGGTCAGCTGGGTGAGGTCGTTGGAACCGATGGAGAAGCCGTCGAAGTACTCGAGGAATTCTTCAGCCAGGATGGCGTTGGACGGCAGCTCGCACATCATGATCACACGCAGGCCATTGTCGCCACGGGCCAGGCCGTTTTCAGCCAGCAGGTCGACCACTTGGCTGGCTTCGCCCAAGGTGCGCACGAACGGCACCATGATCTCGACGTTGGTCAGGCCCATCTCGTTACGCACGCGCTTCAGTGCACGGCATTCGAGCTCGAAGCAGTCACGGAACGACTCGCTGATATAGCGCGAAGCACCGCGGAAGCCCAGCATCGGGTTTTCTTCTTCCGGCTCGTACAGTTTGCCGCCGATCAGGTTGGCGTACTCGTTGGACTTGAAGTCCGACAGGCGCACGATGACCTTTTTCGGGTAGAAGGCCGCCGCCAGGGTGCTGATGCCCTCGACCAGCTTCTCGACATAGAAGCCGACCGGGTCGTTGTAGCCGGCGATGCGCTTGTCGACGCTTTCTTTGAGCTCCGGCGGCAGGCCGGCGTAGTTCAGCAGCGCCTTGGGGTGCACGCCGATCATGCGGTTGATGATGAACTCAAGGCGCGCCAGGCCGACACCGGCGTTGGGCAGCTGGGCGAAATCGAAGGCGCGGTCCGGGTTGCCGACGTTCATCATGATCTTGAACGGCAGGTCGGGCATGGCATCGACCGAGTTCTGCTTGACGTCAAAGCCCAGTTCACCTTCAAAAATGAAGCCGGTATCGCCTTCGGCGCAGGACACGGTCACGCCCTGGCCATCCTTGAGCAGCTGGGTGGCGTTGCCACAACCTACCACTGCCGGAATACCCAGCTCGCGGGCGATGATCGCCGCGTGGCAGGTACGCCCACCGCGGTTGGTGACGATGGCGCTGGCGCGCTTCATCACCGGCTCCCAGTCCGGGTCGGTCATGTCGGAGACCAGCACGTCGCCCGGCTGCACCTTGTCCATCTCGGACACGTCCTTGATCACGCGGACCTTGCCCGCGCCGATGCGCTGGCCGATCGCGCGGCCTTCGACCAGTACGGTGCCCTTCTCCTTGAGCAGGTAACGCTCCATGACGTTGGCGCTGGCGCGGCTTTTCACGGTTTCAGGGCGGGCCTGCACGATGTAGAGCTTGCTGTCGTCACCGTCCTTGGCCCATTCGATGTCCATCGGGCGCTGGTAGTGCTGCTCGATGATCATGGCCTGCTTGGCCAGCTCGCTGACCTCGGCGTCGGTCAGGCAGAAGCGCGCACGTTCGGCACGGTCGACTTCGACGGTCTTGACCGAGCGACCGGCCTTGGCCTCGTCGCCGTAGATCATCTTGATCGCCTTGCTGCCCAGGTTGCGGCGCAGGATGGCCGGGCGGCCGGCCTGCAGGGTGTTCTTGTGTACGTAGAACTCGTCAGGGTTGACCGCACCCTGCACCACGGTTTCGCCCAGGCCGTAGGCACCGGTAATGAATACCACATCGCGGAAACCCGACTCGGTGTCGAGGGTGAACATGACACCGGCAGTGCCGGTTTCAGAGCGGACCATGCGCTGCACGCCGGCCGACAGGGCCACCAGCTTGTGGTCGAAGCCCTGGTGCACGCGGTAGGCGATGGCGCGGTCGTTGAACAGCGAGGCGAACACTTCCTTGGCCGCGCGGATCACGTTATCGACGCCACGGATGTTGAGGAAGGTTTCCTGCTGGCCGGCAAAAGAGGCATCCGGCAAGTCTTCAGCGGTGGCCGAGGAACGCACGGCGACGGCCATGTTGTCGTTGCCAGCGGCCATCTCGGCGAAGGCCGTACGGATTTCCGAATCCAGTCGAGCCGGGAACTCGGCCTCCATGACCCACTGGCGAATCTGCGCGCCGGTCTTGGTCAGGGCATTGATGTCATCGACATCCAGCGCGTCGAGCGCGGCGTGAATGCGGTCGTTCAGCCCGCTTTGCTCGAGAAAATCACGGTACGCCTGAGCCGTAGTGGCAAAGCCGCCCGGCACCGACACGCCGGCACCGGCGAGGTTACTGATCATCTCGCCCAGGGATGCGTTCTTGCCCCCCACATGCTCCACATCATGGACGCCGAGCTTATCGAGGGAAACTACGTACTCTACCAAGGTGATCTCTCCACTAACTGTATTGGAAAAGCTCAAGGGCGCCCGCCTGCCTTTTGACTGGGCCGGACGCTTGTGGCCTGTACCTGGAAAATAAGTGAGAATGCCGACAGCCGCATTCGGCAAACCGAACTTATCATATCCAAGAAACGTCATCAGCTTAAGGCCCAGATCGCAAATGAAACGAACCGCGTTCTTCATCTCCGATGGCACCGGCATCACTGCCGAAACCCTGGGCCAAAGCCTGCTCGCGCAATTCGATAGCATTCCGTTCAACAAATTCACCCGTCCTTACATCGACACGCCGGACAAGGCACGCACGATGGTGCAGCAAATCAATGCCGCCGCCGAGCGCGACGGCATGCGCCCGATCATCTTCGACACCATCGTCAATCAGGACATCCGTGAGATCCTGGCGACGTCGAACGGCTTCATGATCGACATCTTTTCGACGTTTTTATCCCCGCTCGAGCAGGAATTGACTGCCCATTCGTCGTATTCCGTCGGCAAGTCCCACTCCATTGGCGGTAATTCCAACTACATGGAGCGCATCGAGGCGGTGAATTTCGCGCTCGACAACGACGACGGCGCGCGCACCCATTATTACGACAAGGCCGACCTGATCCTGGTCGGCGTATCGCGTTGCGGCAAGACCCCGACCTGCCTGTACATGGCGATGCAGTTCGGCATTCGCGCGGCCAACTACCCGCTCACCGAAGACGACATGGAGCGCCTGCAGCTGCCGGCGGTGCTCAAGAAGCATCACAACAAGCTGTTCGGCCTGACCATCGACCCCGACCGCCTGACCGCCATCCGCCACGAGCGCAAGCCCAACAGCCGGTATTCGAGTTTTGCCCAGTGCGAGTTCGAGGTACGCGAGGTCGAGAGCCTGTTCCGGCGGGAGAACATCCCCAACATCAACTCCACGCATTTTTCGGTGGAGGAGATTTCGGCAAAAATCCTGGTGGAAAAAGGCGTGGAGCGGCGGTTCAAATAACACGCGGCCCCGTAGGAGCGGCCTTGTGTCGCGAATGGGGTGCGCAGCGCCCCCCACAATTCATGCATCAGGCTGATATTGCCGGGGCCGCTACGCGACCCTTTCGCGACACAAGACCGCTCCTACCTGGGGGCCGATCATCCGTAAGGCGGGCGCCCGCATGAAAAAGCCCCGGCATCACTGCCGGGGCTTTTTCATTTCAGCGACCGATCAGGACGGCACCGCCACCGCCTGCCCGCTCATCGCCAGGTCGACCAGCTCGCGGTTGGCCACCGCGTACATCGCATAGTCGGTACCCGTCGCATTGCGCAGGTCGTCGAGCATGGCACGCCAGCGCTCGACCATGACCCGATGTTGCTCGGCCCACAGCGCCACGCGGGCATCCATGTCTTGCGGGGCATCGCCCATCTGCAGCACCGAGATGGTGATGGCCCGTTGCTGCAGGTCGATATCGTCGCGGAACGCCTCGCGGGCCAGGGCCTGCCAGTTGTTCTCCACCGGCAGGTTGCTGATTTCCTGCAAGTACCAGGTCAAGTCCAGCGCACTGCCCACGGCGAAGAACGCCTTGGCCACCTGGGCCGGCTCATGCCCGGTCACGTCTGCCGCCTCGATGATCGGCAGCAACGTGTACAGGTGGCTGGTGCCTGCCACCATGCGTGCGAGCAACTCCGGCACGCCGGCATCGACGAAGCTCTGATAGCGGACCATCCAGCGTTCGCGGGTCGGGCCCTCCAGCAGTTCGTCGAGCTTGAGCCCCAACTGGGCGATTTTCGGCCCGAAGTGCGCGGTGTCGCGCCCGGCATCCTGCTCGTTGCGCCGGCTGCGCAGGAACCAGCGGGTCGCGCGGCGCCCCAGACGCATCAGCTCGTCCATCAGGGTCAGCTGGATTTCCGCTGGCACCTGGTAGTCCAACGCCTCTATCTGGCGGAACCAGTGCGGCAGATGGAAGATGTCACGCACGATCACATAGGCCCCGGCAACATTGGCCGGGCTCATGCCGGTCGACTCTTTCAGCCGCTGGACGAAGGTGATGCCCATGTTGTTGACCAGGTCGTTGGCGATCTGGGTACTGACGATCTCGCGCTTGAGGCGGTGGCGGCGCATGGCTTCGCCGAACTTGCTGACCAGCGACGGCGGGAAGGCGGTTTCCATGTCGCGGGTCAGGTAGTCATCGTCCGGCACCAGCGACTTGAGCAACTGCTCCTTGAGGTCGATCTTGCTGTAGGAAATCAGCACTGACAGCTCGGCACGGGTCAGGCCCTGGCCGGCCGCCAGGCGATCGGCCAACTGCTCCTCGGTCGGCAAGAACTCGATGGCACGGTCCAGCTTGCCACGGCTCTCGAGGTCGGCCATCAGGCGCTTGTACTCGGCGATCCGCTCGCGGGCGCGACGCGCCGCCAACGAAAGCGCCTGGGTCTGCTTGTAGTTGTTGCCAAGCACCAGCCCGCCCACTTCATCGGTCATGCTGCCAAGCAGCTGGTTGCGCTGCTTCTCGGTCATGTCGCCACCCTGCACCACTTCGTTGAGCAGGATCTTGATGTTGACCTCGTGGTCGGAGCAGTCCACCCCACCGGCGTTGTCGATGAAGTCGGTATTGGTGGCGCCGCCATTGAGGCCGAACTCGACACGGCCGAGCTGGGTCATGCCGAGGTTGCCGCCCTCGCCCACCACCTTGCAGCGCAGTTCGTTGCCGTTGACCCGCAACGCGTCATTGGCCTTGTCGCCGACATCGGCGTGGCTTTCGCTGCTGGCCTTGACGTAAGTACCGATGCCCCCGTTCCACAGCAGGTCTACCGGCGCCTTGAGCAATGCATGCAGCAGCTCGGTCGGTGTCAGCCGGTCGGCCTCGATGGCGAAGCGTTCCTTCATTTGCGGCGTGATGGCGATGCTCTTGGCACTGCGCGGGAAGATCCCGCCGCCTTCGGACATGATGCTGGTGTCGTAATCGCTCCAGGCCGAACGCGGCAAGTCGAACAGCCGCTGGCGCTCGGCGAAGCTGCTGGCCGGGTCCGGGTTCGGGTCGATGAAGATGTGCAGGTGGTTGAACGCCGCTACCAGTTGCAGCTTGTCGGACATCAGCAGGCCGTTGCCGAACACGTCACCGGCCATGTCACCGACGCCGATGACGGTGATCGGGTCCTGCTGCACATTGATGCCGCGCTCGCGGAAGTGGCGCTGCACGCCTACCCAGGCACCACGGGCGGTAATGCCCATCTTCTTGTGGTCGTAGCCGGCAGAGCCACCCGAGGCGAAGGCATCGCCCAGCCAGAAGCCGTAATCGATGGCGATGCCGTTGGCGATGTCGGAGAAGGTCGCGGTGCCCTTGTCGGCCGCCACCACCAGGTACGGGTCATCGTCATCGTGACGCACCACGTTGGCCGGTGGCACCACGCCGCCGTCCTTGAGGTTGTCGGTAATGTCGAGCAAGCCCGAGATGAAAATGCGGTAGCAGGCCACGCCTTCGGCGGCGATTTCGTCACGCGTGCCGCCCAGCGGCAAACGCCGTGGCAGGAAGCCGCCCTTGGCACCGACGGGCACGATCACCGAGTTCTTCACCTGCTGGGCTTTGACCAGCCCAAGCACCTCGGTACGGAAGTCCTCTTCACGGTCCGACCAGCGCAGGCCACCGCGTGCCACATTGCCGAAGCGCAGGTGCACACCCTCGACCCGTGGCGAATAGACGAAGATCTCGAACTTGGGTACCGGTTTGGGCAGCTCGGGGATCAGCTTGGGGTTGAACTTGAAGCTGAAGTACGACTTGCTCTGGCCGTTGGCATCAGGCTGGTAGAAGTTGGTGCGCAGGGTGGCCTTGATCAGGTCCAGGTAGCGGCGCAGGATGCGGTCCTCGTTGAGCACCTGGACATCGTCCAGGGCGCTGAGGATGGCTTGTTCCAGGCGTTGCTGCTTGTCGTCCAGGTCATCGGCAGTGAGCTTGCGCGCCAGGTAGAAGCGGGTCTTGAACAACCGGGTCAGCTCACGGGCGATGTCGGTGTGGTTGTTCAGCGTGCTGGCGATGTAGCCAAGGTCGAAGCCCAGGCGGATCTGCTTGAGGTAGCGGGCATAGGCGCGCAGCAGCGCCACGTCGCGCCATGGCAGGCCGGCGGTGAGCACCAGGCGGTTGAACGCGTCATTCTCGGCATCGCCCTGGACGATATGGATGAACGCGTCCTGGAGCACGTCGTTGAGTTGCTGGATGTCCAGGCTCAAGCCTTCGCTGTAAGTGAAGGCGAAATCGTGGATCCAGTATTCACGACCACTGGCGTGGCGCAAGCGATAGGGGAACTCGCCCAGCACACGCAGGCCAAGGTTTTCCAGGATCGGCAGCACGTCCGACAACGCCAATGGCGTGTCCGCGTGGTACAGCTTGCAGTGCAGCAAGCGTTCGCCCAGACGCGTCAGCGGCTGGTAGAAGCTCATCGCCAGCGGCTTGCTTTCGGACAAGGCCAGCACATGTTGCAGGTCGACCACCGCCGAATGGGCGGCAAAGCGCTCACGGTAGCCGGCCGGGAAACCTTTGGGGAAATCGGCGAGAATATTGGTGCCCTGGGCTTCACCGAAGTTCTCCACCACCAGCGCGGCGTAGTCGTCATGCCACGAGCGGCAGGCCTGGATCACTTCGTTTTCCAGTTGCTGCGGGTCGATGGCGATACGGTTCTTCGGATCGACGCGCAAAATCAGCTGCACGCGTGCCAGCACCGATTCGGAGAAGAACGTCCAGAACTCGCAGTCGCTGGCCTTCAGGCGCTCCATCAGCACCTGCTGGATCTTCTGCCGCACTTCGGTGGAATAGATTTCCCGTGGCACGTAGGCCAGGCAATAGCAGAAGCGCCCGTACGGGTCCTTGCGCAGGAACACACGGATCTTGTTGCGCTCCTGGATCTGCACGATCGACATCACCGTGCTGAACAGCTCGTCGACCGGGGTCTGGAACAGATCGTCGCGTGGCAGCACTTCGAGTACCTGGGCCAGTTCCTTGCCCAGGTGTGCCTTGGCGTCGAAGCCGGAGCGGCGCTCGACCTCGGCGACCTTGACCCGGATGTATGGAATGGCGTGCACGCTCTCGCCGTACACCGACGAGGTGTAAAGGCCCATGAAGCGGTGTTCCTTGAGCACCTTGCCATCGGCGTCCAGCTGGCGGATCGAGACGTAATCCGGGTAGGCCGGGCGGTGGACCCGGCTGGGCAGTGCAGCCTTGGCGAACGACAACAGCAGCGGCTCTGCAAGGTAAGCCACCGCGTAGTCTTCGATACGCAGCTCTTCAGGCGTCAGGCCCACACGCAGGCGGCGCGGCAAGCCCAGGAACGACTGCTCGTCGTAGACCATCTGGCCGCCGGCGCTGTCGGCCTGCACGGTGAATTCTTCATAACCGAGGAAGGTGAAGTGGTTGTCCAGCAGCCACTCGAGGAACGCCTTGACCTCACCCTTTTCGTGGTGCGCTGGCGCAAACGCGGTTTGCTCCACCTGCGCCATGACTTCCTGCAGCTTGGCTTTCATCGGCTCGAAATCGGCCACCGCCACCCGCACCTCGGCCAGCACCTGCTCGATTTCGCGGGTGAGCACCGTCAATTCGGCAGCGTTGGCGCAGCGGTCGATCTCCAGGTACATCAGCGATTCATGGCACACACCCTCGCCCTGGGTACCCTTGGGCAGCAGCTCGAGCAGATTGCCCTTGGCGTCACGACGCACGCTCAGCACCGTGGTCTGCAGCGTGTGAATGCTATAGCCGCGGCGGTTGAGCTCGGTACGTACCGAATCCACCAAGAACGGCAGGTCATCGTGCAGCACCTCGACCACGGTGTGGGTCGACTGCCAGCCATTGCGCTCGTAATCGGGGTTGTACACCCGCACCTGCGGATGCGCGGGGTCGAAGCGCTCGATGATGCGCCAGGCGGAAAGGGTACAGCCGGCCAGGTCCGACAGCCTGCGCTGGGTGAGTTCGTCCATGGAAATGATGCCGAAGAACTGTTCGGCGAACAGCGCCACTTGTGGCAGTGACTGCTCGCTGATGTGCTGCGCCAGGGCCGCTTGCAGTTGATGCTGGAAGTCGGCTTTGCTGGCTGCGGTGAAGAACGCCATCTGTGGTACTCCGCTTGGGCTTTGTAATAATTGAAGCGTCGCGTACATCCGACGATCACGGATCAACGATAGCCAACCCGTGGCAAGCCGGACGGTAATGTTCAGGGCTCGCGGAAGCTTAACGACTGATCGGTCATTACCGCTTGCAGCGCTGCGACAATTTCGGTCAAGGGGGGGAAACTTTACGTTTATCGATGCCCCCAAGGCTGTCAGAATTCACTTTCGTTTCCATTGACCCGAGCCGCCTTCATGCAAATCAACACCGCCCTGCTGTTCGCCACCCCTTGCGATGACGAGGAAGACAACATGGCGACCTTGTGCTGCCACAGCGACAAGGGGCAGATGTTCCTGCTCACCCGCTACCCGGATGAGGACACCGTGGACCTGACCCTGGACGATGAACCGTCGACGCTCGATGGCCTGAAGGTGACCCTGAGCGCAAAGCGCCTGCTGATCGAAGTGGCGGCCGGGGATCGAGATGCGTTGAAGGGTGACGAAACGCTGGAGATCGTGCTGACATCGACAGGGACTGACCTGGAAGAGGTCGAACTGACCTTGCGCAACATTCTGGAGGGGACTGGGACCTTCGTCAGCGAGCTTTGATAGCCAATGTGCGCGTCGGCCCCCGGCGCGTGTCGGCGCATCGAAGCGCCCTTGATATCTTCAGCCCATGGCAAGGCCGGTACCTGCTTCAATCTACCGGGTTCTTGTGCAGCACCCTGCCCGCCTTGCCCGGCCGGTCGATGTAAAACGCGTCCAGCGCACTGTTATCCAGCCCTTTCACGGCGTTCCAGTGCGCCGATGTGTGCACATACTTTGCCTGCAGCAACGCTCGTTCCTGGGGCGTCAGGCGCAGTTGCGCACATTGCCCGAGGGCAAACTCATGCAGTTTGCGGCTGACAGGCAGCAACTCTGCCGGCAGGTGATGCGCATCGTCACTGCCCAAGGGAGCGAACGGTACGCCACCGCGCACGGCCAGTTCACGCATGATGCTGAGGTAGACACGTGACAGATGGCCACTGACTTCACGTTCTCGGTACACAGCGGCATACACCTGCTTTTCCGGGTCATCACGCCTGGCTCGGCTGCCTTCGATCGGCACCTCCCAGCTGAGCAGCGTTGGCCGCGGATCGATCAGGCCGGCAAAAGTCGAGGTCAGCAGCCCATTGACCGCCGCATGGGCGCTTGTGCATTCGGCCGGCGTCGTCCGCGCGACCCGGCTCGACTGCGGTTTGCACAAAAGAACCTGCTCACGCATGCGCTCCCGATAACCGCCACCGATATTCGAGTGCACACCCGGCACGACAATGTCGTTGTCGCTGCGCACCAGCGGGAAGTTGTGGCGCCGTTCATCACCTGCCACCAGTTGCACCACTTGCCGGGCGATAAGCGTGTCCAGCCCGAGACGCAAACCGCCGTAGTGATCGCTGGCAGGGTCGAAGCTGCCTTGCAAAGGTGCAACGATGGCCGCCACCGTATCGAACAGACCCATGAAGTTGATCGCCCGGAGCCCGTGCAGCTCGGCCGGCAAGCCCACCTCATCCTTGCCCAGCCGGTTGGCCAGGTGCCTGGCCGCCGCAGCACCGCGACTGAAACCGAACAGGTCGAATTCGATGCACCCGGGTACAACCTGAGGATGCTCGGCCCGATAATCGCGCAGTTGCCTGCCAACCTCCGCCAGTGCCTGCTCTACCCGGGCCTCCACCCCCGCGCTTCCGCGCCCCGTCGCCTGGGCGAAGGATGAGTCAGGCGCACCGTGCGTTGTACCGATACCTTCCACATAAACGCTGAAATGGACCTGCCCTTGCACCGGCCCGAAGGGATAAAGCGCGTGCAGCAAGGCAATGTTGCTGCGGGCATTGGCATAACTACCCCCTGCGCAACCGTGGCTGGTGGAGGCCAAGGGTGCAGCGTTGCCCTGATTGTTGCCGGTGCCGTCGAAAAAAATGCCCACCCGCAGGGTTACCGGGGCAGGTATACCGGACTGCTTGCTCATCATCATGCTCCTTCATGATTCGAAGGGCACAAGCAAGCGACAGATCTGCGCCACCGGAAATCGGAGAACACCTGAAACGCACGCGGATATTCCACCGCTTCAATGCGCATAAAAAACCGGGGCGTATTTGGTCGCCACCCCCCGGATAGATTAAAGTATCCACCCCTGCCAGGTCGGTCGCGCTCCGCGCCCGCCCTGGCCCAATCCCAGGAACCGCCGCCGATGGAACACCGTGAAGCGCTGATCGCGCTACGCACCTTTCTTTCCTCCCAGATCCTAGGCCAGGAAAAACTGGTCGAGCGGCTGTTGATCGTGCTGCTGGCCGACGGCCACATGCTGGTCGAGGGCGCCCCGGGCCTTGCCAAGACCAAGGCCATCAAAGAGCTGGCAGAAGGTGTCGAAGCGCAGTTCCATCGCATCCAGTTCACCCCTGATCTGCTCCCGGCCGACATCACCGGCACAGAAATCTACCGCCCGGAAACCGGCAGCTTCGTATTCCAGCAGGGGCCGATCTTCCACAACCTGGTGCTGGCCGACGAAATCAACCGGGCACCGGCCAAGGTGCAGTCGGCGTTACTCGAGGCAATGGCCGAACGCCAGGTCAGTGTCGGGCGCAGTACCTATGACCTGTCACCGCTGTTTCTGGTCATGGCCACGCAGAACCCGATCGAACAGGAAGGCACCTACCCGCTGCCGGAGGCCCAGCTCGACCGGTTCCTGATGCACGTGAAGATCGGCTTCCCCGATGCGGCGGTGGAGCGGCGCATTCTTGCCCAGGCCCGCGGTGAAGCGCTGGGTGGCGAAGTCAAGCCTGAACGGCGGGTCAGCCAGCAGGCCATCTTTGCCGCACGCAAGGAAATCCTTGGCCTGTACATGGCCGACGCGGTGGAGGAATACCTGGTGCAACTGGTCATGGCCACGCGCACACCGGCCAAGTTCGATACCGAGCTGGCCGACTGGATCGCCTATGGCGCCAGCCCACGCGGCTCCATCGCCCTGGATCGTTGTGCGCGGGCGCATGCCTGGCTGGCCGGGCGCGACTTCGTCAGCCCCGAGGATATCCAGGCCGTGCTGTTCGACGTGCTGCGCCACCGCATCATCCTCTCCTTCGAAGCCGAAGCGGCAGGGATCGACCAGGACCGCGTGGTCCAGCGCATCCTTGACGTCGTCGCCGTTGCCTGAGCCGATGCCCACCGCTCAGCAGGCCGAACCCGGCATCCGCATCGGCCTCGCCGAGCTGATCGACATGCGCCACCGGGTGCGCGAGATCCAGTTGTTCTCCCGCCCTGGCCAGCGCAGCCCGCTGGTCGGTCTGCACCACTCAAAACTGCGCGGGCGCGGCGTGGACTTCGACCAGGTGCGCGTCTACCAGGCCGGTGACGACGTACGCAACATCGACTGGCGGGTCACCGCACGCACCCAAGAGCCGCATACCAAGCTGTTCCATGAAGAACGCGAGCGGCCGATCTTCATCCTCGTCGAGCAAAGCCAGCGACTGTTCTTCGGCTCGGGGCTGATGTTCAAGTCAGTGCTCGCGGCCCAGGCTGCGGCGCTGTTCGGTTGGGCTGCGCTGGGCCACAACGACCGTATCGGCGGGTTGGTGTTCGGCGATGATGAGCACCACGAAATCAAGCCGCGGCGCAGCAAGCAAAGCCTGCTGCAGTTGCTCAACCGTATGGCGAAGGTCAACCAGGCGCTGCACACCGAAGCCGCGCCCCACGCTGACAGCCTGGGCCTGGCTTTGCGCCGCGCACGTGAAGTGCTGCGCCCAGGCAGCCTGGCCATCGTCATTTGCGACGAGCGCTCGCTCAGCGCCCAGGCTGAACAGCACCTGGCGATGCTCTCGCGCCATTGCGACCTGCTGCTGATGCCGGTCTCCGACCCGCTCGACCATGCCTTGCCTGCTGCTGGCCTGCTGCGTTTTTCCCAGCGCGGTGCGCAGCTGGAGCTAGACACGCTGGACACCAACCTGCGCCAGGCCTACCGTCAGCAGGCCGAAGCGCGTATCGAACGCTGGGACTTGATGGCGCAAAAGCTGCGCGTGGTGCTGATGCCACTGAGCACCCAAAGCGAAATGATCGAACAGTTGCGCGAATACCTCAATGCCCAGCGCCCTGGGAGCAGTAAATGAATCCGCTGGATCAGCTGCAGCCGCTGATCGCACCCTCGGCGATTGGCCTGTGGCCACCGGCACCAGGCTGGTGGCTGCTGCTCGCCTTGCTGCCACTGCTGGCCTGGGGCCTTTGGCGGCTGCGGCGCTGGCGCCCGGGCAAGCGCCGGGTGGTGCGTGCCGAACAGCCGCTCGACCCGGTGCGCCTAGAGGCGCTGGCCGAACTTGCCCGCCTACCCCGCCCCTACGACGGCGCGCCGGCCGGGGCCTGGTTGCAGCAGATCAACGCCTTGCTCAAACGCCTGTGCCGCAACCATTACCCCGGGGCCAACAGCCATACGCTCAACGGCCGCCAGTGGCTGGCGTTCCTCGACAACCGCTGCCCGGCCGCCGGCCTGACCCGCTGGATGGTATTGGTCGAGGGCGCGTACAAGCCCGAGTGCAAGCTCGACGACAAGGCCATCGTCGGGCTCAGCCAGGCCGTCGAAACCTGGATTCGCAAACATGTTTGAACTGGCCTGGCCGTGGATCTTCGTGCTGTTGCCGCTGCCGTGGCTGGCGCGCCTGGTGCTGCCCGCCGCTGACAGCGGCGAGCCGGTGCTCAAGGTGGGCTTTCTCCACGAGCTGGAAGGCCTGGCCGGCCGGCGTGCGCGCCTGAACCTGCCAACCTGGCGCCAGCAGGCGCCGTTCGTGGTGATCTGGCTGCTGCTGTTGCTCGCCGCTGCCCGCCCGCAATGGTTGGGCGACCCGTTACCGGTGGCCGCCAGTGGCCGTGACCTGATGGTTGCAGTGGATGTGTCCGGCTCCATGGACTTCCCCGACATGCAGTGGAAGGACGACGAAGTCAGCCGCCTCGACCTGGTCAAGGTATTGATGGGCGACTTCCTGCAGGACCGCGAAGGCGACCGCGTCGGCCTGATTCTGTTTGGCAGCCAGGCCTACCTGCAGGCACCGCTGACCTTTGACCGGCGCACTGTGCGTACCTTCCTCGACGAAGCGCAAATCGGCATAGCTGGCAAAAACACCGCCATCGGTGACGCCATTGGCCTTGCGGTCAAACGCCTGCGCCAGCGCCCTGCGCAAAGCCGCGTGCTGGTGCTGATTACCGACGGCGCCAACAATGGCGGGCAGATCCACCCATTGACCGCCGCCCGCCTGGCCGCCCAGGAAGGCGTGCGCATCTACACCATCGGCATCGGCGCCAACCCCGAGGCCAGCGGTACACCTGGCCTGCTCGGGCTCAACCCAAGCCTGGACCTGGACGAAGCCTCGCTCAAGGAAATCGCCGAGCTGACCCGCGGCGCGTACTTCCGCGCCCACGACGGTGCCGAACTGGACGCCATCGGCGATACCCTGGATCAGCTAGAACCCGTCGCCCAGCAGCCGACCCAGGCGCGCACGGCCAAGGCCCTGTATGCCTGGCCATTGGCCCTGGCCTTACTGCTCAGCGTGCTGCTGGTGGTGGCGGTGCAATGGCCAAACAACCTGCTGCAACGGGGCCTGCGCAAACCGCGCTTCCTGCAGCCCCACCCGCAATGGCGTGAGCGCCTTAAACGGCTGCGCTTGAGGAAGCGGCGATGATCGATCTGTGGCCGCAATGGTTGCGCCCCCTGTGGCTGCTGGTAGTGCCGCTGCTCGCCTGGCTGCTGTTCAAGCTGTGGCACCGGCGCAAGCGCGCCGGGCGCTGGCAGATGATCCTGCCCAAGGCATTCCACCCGGTGCTGCTCGGTGGCGGCAGTGGCAGCAACAGCAAACTGCCCTGGGTGGCCCTCGGCCTTGCCTGGTTGCTGGTCGTTCTGGCGCTGCTCGGGCCGAGCTGGCAGCGCGTGGAGGAATCCCGCCAACGCCCGGCCGACCCGCTAGTGATCCTGCTCGAACTGACGCCGCAGATGCTTGCCGAGGACACCCCGCCCAACCGGCTGCAGCAGGCTCGGCGCAAGGTCCTGGACCTGCTCGAACACCGCCGCGACAGCCAGACCGCCCTGATCGTCTACGCAGGCAGCGCACACACCTTGGTGCCGCTGTCCGACGACCTGAGCACCACGCGCAACCTGCTCGAGGCCATCGACCCTTCGATCATGCCGCAGCCCGGCCAACGCGCCGACCTGGCCGTGCAAAAAGGCCTGGCCCTGCTGGCGCAGAGCGGCCTGGGCCAAGGCCGCCTGTTGCTGATCGGTTCGGCATTGAGCGGCCCGGAACGCCAAGGCATCGTCCAGGCCCTAGGCCGCCAGGGCCCGAGCCTGTTGATGCTCGGAGTCGGCACCAGCGACGGGGCTCCGGTGCGCCAGGCCAACGGCGAGTTCCTCAAGGACGAGCAAGGTGCCATTCTGGTACCGCGCCTGGACAGCGGCGGCCTCAGGGCGTTTATCAACAGCACCGGCGGACGCTACCGTCATGCCCGCATCGACGACCTCGACCTGCGTGGCCTGGGCCTGTACGACAACCCGCGCATCCTGCGCAATGACGGCCAGAACGTGCAACTCGACAGCTGGGCCGACCAAGGCTACTGGCTGTTGATCCCCCTGTTACTGCTGGCCGCCTGCGCGGGTCGGCGCGGCTGGCTGTTCTGCCTGCCGCTGCTGCTGGCCCTGCCGCAGCCAAGCCAGGCCTTGGAGTTCAATGACCTGTGGTTGCGCCCCGACCAGCAGGGCCAGCGCCTGCTTGAACAGAACCGCCCGGCGGACGCCGCCCGGCACTTCCAGGACCCGCAATGGCGCGGCATGGCGCTGTACCAGGCCGGCGACTACGCCGCGGCCGCCAAGGCCTTTGCCCAAGGCAATACGACAGCGGCCCACTACAATCGAGGCAATGCCCTGGCCCGCAGCGGCGAGTTGGAAGCCGCCCTGGATGCCTATGAGCAAGCCCTCGAGCGCCAGCCCGATTTCAAGCCGGCGCTGGATAACCAGGCACTGATCCAGCAGCTGTTGCAACAACGCGAAGCACAGGCCGAGGAACAACCGGCCAAAGACGATGCCCAAGGCACACCCGGCAGCGAGACCGAGGGCAACAGCAGCTCGGCCAGCAGCCCGGCGCAGGGCACGCCCGGCAACAATGAACCGGCCAACGCCGAACAGCCCGGCCAAGACAGCAACAACAGCCAGGCCACTCCCGGAAACCAGGGTGGCGACGATGACAGCATCACCCAGCCGCCCAAGCGGCCGGTTTCCACCAGCCTGGACGCCGAGCAACGCCAAGCCCTGGAACAATGGCTGCGGGAAATCCCCGACAACCCGGCGCAGCTGCTACGCCGCAAATTCTGGTATGAACAGCAATTGCATCAGGAAACCCCACGATGAGTCGCCTCGGCGTCTTTCTCTTCAGCCTCTTCTGGGCCCTTCTGGCCCAGGCCGAGCCGACCCTGCAGGCCAGCGTCGATCGCACTCGCCTGGGCGCCGGCGAAACTTTGGAACTGACCCTAGAAAGCCAGGATGTGACCCAGTTCGGCAAGCCCGACCTGCGCGCCCTGGACGGCGACTTCGAAGTGCGCGGCACGCGCCAGTTGAATAGCCTGCATACCCTCGACGGCGAGACCCGCGCCAGCACCCGCTGGATCATTACCCTACTGCCAAGGCGTAGCGGCAGCCTGCGTATTCCTGAGCTGCGACTGGGCCAGTCACACAGCCAGGCCATCGATCTGCAGGTGCTGCAGGCCGACGCCAGCCGCCCGGACACTGCGTCCCAGATATTCGTCGAAGCCACGCTGGACAGCAACGAGGTCTATGTCCAGGCCCAGGCCGTGCTGACCCTGCGCATCTACCATTCGGTGTCGCTGTACGATGACAGCAGCCTGAGCCCGCTGCAGCTGGAAAACGCCAAGGTCGAGCCGCTGGGTGACTCACGCACCTATGAGAAGGACATCAACGGCGTACGCCACGGGGTGATCGAGACACGCTACGCACTCTATCCGCAGCACAGCGGCACCCTGGAAATCGCGCCGCTCACGTTCACCGCCACCGCCGCCGATAACGCTCAGCAGCCTGAGGGCGCTGCACGCACCGCTCGCCAGGTACAGGTCAGGTCGCTGCCGCTGCGCCTGACCGTACGCCCGATACCCGCCGCCTGGCCCGCGGCCGAACCGTGGTTGCCAGCCCGCAGCCTGACCCTGGAGGAACACTGGAACCCCGACCCAGGCAGGCAGCAAACCCAGATAGGCGATTCGCTGACCCGCAGCATCACGCTGCGCGCCGAAGGGCTGTCCAGCACCCAGTTGCCGCAATTGCCCGCCACAGAAATCGCCGGGCTGCGCCGCTACCCGGACCAACCGCTGCTGCGCAACGAAATCAGCGAGCGCGGCATGACCGCCAACCGCGAGGAACGCGAAGCGCTGGTGCCGACCCACAGCGGCGAACTTGCCCTGCCGGCGCTGGAAGTCACCTGGTGGAATACCCGCGAGGACCATCTGGAGCACAGCAGCCTGCCGGCGCGTAACCTGAACGTGCAGGACAACCCTGCCCTGAGCGCCGACACCCCGGTAGGCGATGCCGGCAGCGCCAGCCATCTGCTCTGGCCTTGGCAACTCTGCACCGTGATTTTCGCCCTCACCACGGCGCTCGGTTTTACCCTGTGGTGGCGCGCCCGCTCGCAACCAGCGGTACTGCGCGCCGCGCAGACCGGCCCAAGCCCACGCACCCTGCTGGACGACCTCAAGCGCGCCTGCCAAGCCAACGACCCACAGGCCACCCGCCAGGCCCTCGACGCCTGGGCGCGGCAGCAGCCGGAGACCTTGGCGGAGATGGCGGCGCGGTTCGTGCCGCTGTCGGATGCGCTGGATGGGTTGAACGGGGCGCTTTACAGCGAGAGTGGGCAGTATTGGCAGGGGGAGGATTTGTGGCGGGCGATTGGCACGATTCCACCGGCGGAACAGGTGTTGTTGCCTTCGGGTGAGCCGGGGAGCTTGCCGCCGCTTTATCCGAAGTGATTGGGAGAGGGGCGCAGCACTAAAGACAGGCCCCTCTCAGCCCGGATGCAATCCTGACCCTTCCCCCGCTGATCACCGGCAGCGATCAGATGAACCGATGCCCCTGAAACGGGTTCCAGCCCTGCTCCCCTTTGGTCTGTTTCAGGTAATAGGCATAATTGGTCAACATGCCATACAGCACGGCAAAGGCCACACTGATGCCCTGGTCCAGCGCCCGAGGCACCGCATTACCCGTGGCAGCCTCGTAAACGCCTTCAAGCAGCCCGATGCCCATAATGATGGCCAGCATGACCAGGTTCTTCTTCCACATGCCCAGGACGAACCAGTAGATCGGGCCAAAGAAGAATCCGAGGAAATTGTTGTTGATCAACAGTTTCTTGCGAAACGGCAAGGCGCGAAAAGCAGCTTTGTAACTCGTTTCACGTGGCCCGCCATGCTGATCGAAGAAAGCGAAACGCTCCTGCCATTTAGGCTTGAGGTTGGCGTAATCGGCCTGGATTTGTGGCGTGCTTTGCATAAAAATTCCTTTTCAAATTGGTTCCGGTAGCCCACACCAGCAGCATCGCAAGCGCCGCGGCCGGGGCGAAGATTAGATCATCGGCGATGGCCGGCAGCAAGCGAGCAAATGGCCACTATGTCGACCCGTTCGCATAATGGAATGTCCCTGTAGCGCACTGCCCTCCCTTTCAACGCATCGAACACTGCCCGGCTCCAGACAATCGCCAAGCCACTTGAGTTACCATACCGCCCTCCCTCGAGGGCTACCTTGGCGCTGTCATGACGCCAGATGCCGAAGCCTTCATGTCCCAATCCAACAGGTCATCCATGCGTCTGTTTCACACCTCCGACTGGCACCTGGGCCAAAGCCTGCACGGCCAGGAACGCGACTTCGAACACGCCTGCTTCCTCGACTGGCTGCTCGGCCAGCTGCGCTTGCGCCAGCCCGATGCGCTGCTGATCGCCGGTGATATCTTCGACACGGTCAACCCACCGGTCAAAGCCCAGGAGCGGCTTTACGACTTCATCGTCCAGGCCCACGAGCAACAGCCGAAGCTGGATATCGTGATGATCGCCGGCAACCATGACTCCGGCTCGCGCATCGAGCTACCCGCCGCGCTCATGCGCCGCCTGCGCACCCACGCGCTGGGCCGTGTGCACTGGCTCGACGAAGGCCAGCTGGATGCCGAACGCCTGCTGATCCCGCTCACCAACAGCCGCGGCAAAGTGGCGGCCTGGTGCCTGGCCCTGCCCTTCCTGCGCCCGGCCGAGGTCACCGGCCCGCAGTTGGGCGACGACTACCTGCAGGGCATCAACCAGGTGCACCAGCAACTGATCGCTGCCGCGCAGAAAAAACGCAAGAAGGACCAGGCGCTGGTCGCCATCAGCCACGCGCATATGGCGGG
>NZ_MOMO01000159.1:0-23167 GCF_009933855.1 Pseudomonas sp. SG-MS2
AGAGCCCTATACGTGGCTGCGCCACGTACTGGAGCGGTTGCCGCATGCCTCGTCGGTAGAGGACTACGAAGCGCTGCTGCCGTGGAACTGCTCACCGGAGATGCAACGGTAAATCGAAGCTCCATCTGGTGGTAGGTGGGGTTCATGGATCGCACTCGTTGATTACGCGCGAGCGTAGAACATCCCTGTCGGGATTCTCACGCCCTTGGCGTTTGCGCCATGCATAGAAACTGCTGCGCTTGACCCCAAGCACGCGACAGCAGTCGACAACACTGTATTGCTCACTCAGCTCGTTGATCAGCGAGAACGATCTTTGGAGTCCCGAAGCAGGAGAGCACTGGCCTTTTTTAGGATTTCGATATCCCGGTCCTTTTGACGAACCAGTGCTTCCAGTTCCTCAATGCGTTGCTGCTCCGGAGTGATGGCTTTGGCTCCAGCCGGAACCTTACCTTCTCTCTCCTGCCTTACCTGCTCAACCCAACGGCGAAGGGCGGTGCGGCCAATCCCGAGGATTTCGCATACCTCAGGAACTGACTGGCCACCGTCCAGCACCATTTCAGCAGCTTGGATTTTGTGTTCTTTCGAATAAGACTTGCGCACTGATTTTGCCTCCAATTGGGCGCCATCATAGCGCCCGAAGAAGGTGTCCAAAATCATTAGGCCAGTTCAGATCAGATCCTTCAGTGTTTAGCAGCCTAGACCTTATCGGGCCAATCATGTTGCTCAATCGCGGCGGTGAGCCAACCTTGATACACCTGCAGCAAAAACAGCCAACCAGAGCTTGCTTAGGGGCCTGCGCCAAGACCTCACCTTGATCTTGGAACCGTCGCTTTTCGGCGCTGGCTTAGTGCTCCTATGCTTCTTTGCCACTCTTCGCTCTTGCTATCAATGCTGGATAGGGTCAGAGCATACGTCACCAGCATTTACCCTGTCCTATGATCACAGTGACCTAGCTTCGGATGCCGCTTTAGGTCGGCAGCCGTCAATTGACAAACACCATTTCCGGCATCGCGAGGAAAAGGGCCGCATCAACAATCTAGCCTGTGAGCCCCAAAACGCTTGAAACGGCGGCTGACCCGCGCAGGCAAGCATTTCAGTTGAAACTTTCGTAAACCGCGCCAAGTCCAGACCCCTATCGACCAGCAAACGGGAGAAGGCAATGACAGGCACGGTAGGCGACTTTCTGGTAGAGCGCTTGTATCAATGGGGGGTGCGGCGCATCTTCGGCTACCCCGGCGACGGTATCAACGGTGTATTCGGCGCGTTGAGCCGGGCCAACGGCAAGATCGAATTCATCCAGGCCCGCCACGAGGAAATGGCAGCATTCATGGCCTGCGCCCATGCCAAGTTCACCGGTGAACTGGGCGTGTGCATTGCCACCTCCGGGCCTGGCGCATCGCACTTGCTCACCGGGCTGTATGACGCCCGCATGGACCACATGCCAGTGCTGGCCATCGTCGGCCAGCAAGCCCGAGCGGCTTTGGGCGGCCACTATCAACAGGAACTGGACTTGCTGTCGATGTTCAAGGATGTGGCCGGTGCATTCGTGCAACAAGCCTCCACACCCTCGCAAGTACGCCATTTACTCGACCGCGCCGTGCGCACTGCCGTCGGCGAACGGCGTGTGACGGCGGTGATCCTGCCCAATGACCTGCAGGACCTGCCCTACCAGGAACCGGCCCGCGCCCATGGCACCGTGCATTCCGGCATTGGTTACAGCAAGCCCAAGGTGGTGCCCTACGACAGCGACCTGCAGCGTGCCGCCGAGGTACTCAACGCTGGGCGCAAAGTGGCCATTCTGGTCGGAGCCGGTGCCTTGCAGGCTACCGAAGAGATCATCGAAATCGCCGACACGCTCGGCGCAGGTGTGGCAAAGGCGCTACTGGGCAAGGCCGCCTTGCCCGATGACCTGCCGTGGGTGACCGGCGCCATCGGCTTGCTGGGCACCGAACCGAGCTACCAGTTGATGGCCGAATGCGACACCTTGCTGATGATCGGCTCAGGGTTCCCCTATTCCGAGTTCCTGCCCAAGGAGGGCCAGGCCCGTGGGGTGCAGATCGACCTTCAGCCAGACATGCTAAGCCTGCGTTACCCGATGGAGGTCAACCTGGTGGGTGATGCCGGGGAGACCTTGCGCGCATTGCTGCCATTGCTCGAGACAAAATCCGACCGCCGCTGGCGTAAGAAAGTCGAAGGCTGGCGTGCACGTTGGGACAAGACCCTGGCCAAACGCGCAATGGTCAAGGCGGACCCGATAAACCCGCAACGCGTGGTGTACGAACTGTCCCCTCGCCTACCCGACAACACCCTGGTGACCAGCGACTCCGGTTCCTGCGCTAACTGGTATGCCCGTGACCTGCAAATTCGCCAAGGCATGCAGTGCTCGCTGTCAGGCGGCCTGGCCTGCATGGGCGCTGCGGTACCGTACGCCATCGCCGCCAAGTTCGCCCATCCGCAGCGCCCGGTGGTGGCACTGGTCGGCGATGGCGCGATGCAGATGAGCAACCTGGCCGAGCTGATTACCGTAGCCAAATACTGGCAGCAGTGGGAGAACCCGCAATGGATCTGCGCGGTGTTCAATAACGAGGACCTCAACCAGGTCACCTGGGAGCAACGTGTGATGGAGGGCGACCCCAAGTTCGAGGCGTCCCAGACGATCCCTGACGTGCCTTATCACCTGTTTGCCATCTCCATCGGCCTGGAGGGCATTTTCGTCGACCGTGAAGATGACGTCGCAGCGGCCTGGGAACGCGCGCTAAGCGCCGATCGGCCGGTATTGATCGAGTTCAAGACCGACCCCAACGTGCCGCCCTTGCCGCCTCATATCAAACTCGAACAGGCGAAGAAACTCGCCGGCTCTTTGTTCAAGGGCGACCCGGACCAGGCCAGCGTCATGGTCCAGACAGCCAAGCAGGTACTGAGCTCGGTGCTTCCCGGCAAGAAGTGACGCAATCCTCTGGCCAGCAATCATCGATACAGACCATTGGTGCCCGTACCTCATGGGCACGGGCATTTGAAATGCGTAGCAGTGTCAGTCTCTCGTTCCTTGACCAGAAACCGAGATTGACCATGTAAGGATTATTCCTTACCATCTGATCAAAGCATCCGGAGAACGCTCATGCCTGCCATCCACGAAGTCGCTACGCTTACCTCAAAGGGCCAGGTCACCCTACCTAAGGCCGTTCGCCAACTATTAGGCCTAAATACCGGTGCCAAGGTCGCGTTCGACGTCCGCGGGAGTGAGGTCGTGGTCAGCCGTGTTCAGGCAGACCACGAAGACCCTGCCATCGGCGCGTTCCTTGACCTCCTAGAGGCCGATATTCGCAGCGGGCGAAACATCACCGCACTTCCAGACGACCTGGCGCAGACTATGCTCGCTAACGCACGCCACCCTGTGAACCTGGACGAAGAGATTGACGGTGAGGTATCGCTTTGATGCAGCGCCATGGCTGGACGCTGCTGTTCCATGAAGGTGTATTTTTACAGCTACGCAAATTACAAGAGGCTGCCGCCCGGATCGAGCAAAACGACCCGCAAGGTTTTGAAAGCAACGCCAACGTCAAGCTATTCCGGGCATTGAGCCATCTGATCATGGAGGCTGTACCAACCGATCCGGCCCGTGACGAGTTTCGCCAGGGCAATACGCTGGGTACCGCCTACCGCCATTGGCGGCGGGCGAAAATCGGCAGGCGCTTTCGCCTGTTCTTTCGCTACGACTCAAGGTCCAAGGTTATCGTCTATGCATGGGTCAACGACGAAAACACCCTACGGTCTGCAGGCAGCAAATCCGATCCCTACGCCGTATTCGAGAAGATGCTGGGCCGCGGCAATCCTCCTGATGACTGGGATGCGCTGATTTCAGTTGCGCGTAGCGACTGGCGCGACCCCAAGCCATATAGATAACTATTTCACCTCGAACGCGTCGTAGACCACTGCATTGCCCAAGCGCATTGCGCTACCCACGCCGACCGTACGATTGAGCCATGCGTATTGGGGCGCGGATGTCTCGAAACGCAGGGTGATGCGGAACTGGTACAGGCTGGGATCGACGTCTTCGCCAGCGGCCACCCTCTTCATGACCGCAGCCGGCCCGTAACGGTAGCCTTCGGTGCGCAGGTAGATCAGTGCGCCATCGTCGGTCTGCAGCAGGTAGCGGGTGTCGATGATCGCCACACCCTCGGGGCTGACAATCTGCCAGTCCGCGCCGTTATTGAGGATGGTGCCCTTGAGCCTGGCCCCCTCGAAACGGCCGCCTGTGATCGGGATGATACGCCGCTTGCCCTGCGCGCTGGTTTCGCCCAGCTCCCACACCGGCGCGACAAGGTCCACCGTAAAGCGCGCCAGGGGTTCGAGCTTGAGCGGGGGCGGAGCGTAACTGGCAGCCTGGGCAAAGCCCGTGCAAACGCCAAGCAGCAGCCCAAGCAATCCTCTGCGAAGGTTCATCATGCGGCCTCCTGCACTGACCGGGCATCGGGATTTGTCGGGTGCGGGCCTGGTGATACGACGCAGTTTGCTGGGGGGCGTGCTATAGGCGGTTTCATGATTGCAGATATCCTTTGTTATTGTTAATGGATAATATTGTTAATGATTATTTTTGTTAACCAATGATCTGTCAAGGTTCCTCTGGGTACTTGCCGCAAAATCTTGAGCACCCTGGGAGGAGCGCCGAAGGGCGATCTGGTCACCCGGTGCAAGCTTGGACGCAGCACATGCTACGCTTGAATCAGCTGTGAACAGTGTCTTGACGCTAGAATCAAGGCCCTGCCCTTCTGCCTTTGATCACCAAAGGTGCTCACATGCCCGAGATCAGGAAACAGGCTAGCTCGCACCTGCAAGCAGATGAGGACGGCCGTCGCGAACACAAGCGATTCGAGTCACGAAAAGAGCGGCTGGACGCAGGAAAGAAACTGCGCGAAACGGTGCCGCGCTCGTCCCATGCATTCTGGAAACCGGCGCACAAGCATCGCGACCCTGTCGACATTCTCGAACAGTCCAACCGCAGCCGGCATCCGGCCTTGGTGCCCGTGCGCTATGGGCGCATGTTGCGTAGCCCGTTCACTTTTCTCAGGGGCTCAGCCGGCTTGATGGCACGCGACCTCGCGACACTTCCCCACACAGGTATTCGCGTTCAGGCCTGCGGTGATTGCCACCTGCTGAATTTTGGATTGTTCGCCACACCCGAACGTAACCTGATCTTCGACATCAATGATTTTGACGAGACGTTACCCGCCCCTTGGGAGTGGGATATAAAGCGTCTGGCAACCAGTTTTGCCGTAGCCGCCCGCGATAACCGCCTCATCGATGAAGATGCCAGGCGTCTGGCTATGGAATGCGTTCGCGCCTACCGGGAACGCATGCGCGAATTGACGACGATGAGCCCGCTGGAAATCTGGTACGACCGCCTCGATGCACAAACGCTCATCGATATGGCCCCTAGTCTCAAATACCGTAAAGCACGTGAACAGTTGATGGCCAAGGCCAGGACTCGCATCGGCGACTACCTGTACCCACAAATCAGTGACGAAGTGGGCGGCCGGCGACGCCTGGTCGATCAGCCGCCGATTCTTTTTCATGTAGATGAAGCCGACTTCATCAACCGGGTGCACCTTGCGCTGGAGGATTATCGTACTTCTCTACTGCCTGAACGCCGGGTCCTGTATGACCGTTATCGCCTGGAAGACTTTGCCATGAAGGCAGTGGGGATCGGCAGCGTCGGCACCTATTGCTTCGTCGGTTTGTTCTTTTCAGCGCAAAACAACCCATTGCTCCTGCAATTCAAGCAGGCTTGTCCTTCTGTGCTTGAGCCCTATGCGGGCAAGAGCGAATTTGTAAACCAGGGCCAACGGGTGGTCACGGGCCAACGGCTTATGCAATCTGCCAGTGACATTTTTCTCGGATGGACCGAGAGCACCAAGGGCCGGCAGTTTTTTGTCCGGCAATTGCGCGACATGAAAATGTCACTACCTGTAGAAGGTGCATCACTCGAACAGATGATGATGTACGCCGAAGTATGCGGCATTACCTTGGCGCGCGCGCATGCAAAATCAGGTGACGCCGCCTTGATCAGTGGCTACCTGGGTAAATCGAACACCTTCGATCAGGCCATAGGCGATTTTTCACTCGCTTACGCCGAGCAGAATGCGAAGGACTACGCGGCACTGATCAGCGCTGAGAAAAAAGGAAGAATCAAGGCACTGCGCGAAGAAGACTAATGTTGCGGCGCCAGCCGTTCACGGTCATCCGGCAACACGTAAAGGCTCTGCAACAGTTTGTCCTGCGCTGTTTGTACCCCCAGGTAGCGTACGAACAAGGCTTCTCCATCGGGGCCGGACAGCGCCTGACTCAGCGCGGTATCGACCAACAGGCGAAAACCATCATCGCCACGGGTCATGGGCAGTGCGACACGGCTCGTGACAAACAGGTGATCCGGGATCCATAACCGGTCGCGCTCAGGCTGCTGGCTCTGCAGGGAAAGCAAAATCATCCTCTCGCCAAAAAACGCATCGACCTTGCGCTCGACCACCCGACGCACACCCTCCTGGTAACTGGACACCTCTTCAAGCCTGGACTGCAGGCCAAGCTTGCGAATACGCTCCCGCGCCCACTGACTGCTCAGCGTGCCGCGCAGCACTGCAAAACTGTGCTTGCTCAACCCCGCATTGAGGGTTGCGCGCCACCGGGGGCCGGTATCGACAGGCTTGCCGCGCAGTGGCTCCAGAAGGCTGGCCGGTGCATCACGCCGCACCAGCACCGCAAGGCCGGTGGTGAATACCGGTATGGAAAAATTCAGGGTTTCCCGTCTTGTGATCGTTTCCACCATCGGCGTGCACAGCAGATCAACCGTTCCCTCGCTCAAGGCGCGAACGGCTTGCTCCTGCGGCACCACATGCCAATGCACTTGCAAGTCGGCAAGGCCAGGTGACTGGCGAAGGTGTTGAGCCACTGCCTGGCACAATTCGATGCCATACCCTTGAGGTGACTGGATACTGCCTGAGGAAAACGGGGCAAGGTCTGCGATGAAACCCAGATTGAGGACCTGACTGTCGCGCAGCCGGCTCAGCTTGTCGGCCACTGCTTCAGCGCTGCACACCGCCGCAAACGGCACCGAGAGGGCCAGGCACAGGGCAACCCATATGGACCTGCGCATCATGGCGCACCTCCAATCAAGTCCAGCACCTTGACGAAACGTTTGGCGATGAAGCCGAACAGCAGGTACCCCAGCGCCATGATCAGCGCAGCGCCAAACACCGCTTCCAGGCCCGAGGCATAGAGCGCATAGAAGCAGTAGCACACCGCAACCAGCATGATTGCGCTGTTGCGGCGGAAGATCTTTATATCCACCTGGGCCTTGTACATGATCACCAGCAACCCGGTCAGGGACGTGATGTAGGGAATGATGTTGGTCACTGCCGCCAGGTTGACCAGCTTGCTGAACTGGGCGCTGGCATTGGGCGAAATGGTCGACAACGCAATCAGGCTCTGCAAGACCGCGCAGGTCAGCATGCCCGCCAGTGGCGCGCCCCTGGCGGTGACGCGGGTGAACAACGTGGGAAACAGCCCTTGCTCGGCGGTAACCTTGGCCGTTTCGGCCAGGGTGAACTGCCACCCCAGCAATGAACCGACACAGGCGATGACTGCCAACCCCATGATCACGTTACCGACCGTGTCATTGAACATGCGCGCATAGACCAGTGCAAAGGGTGCGCTGGAGTTCGCAAGTTCGGGGTTTGGCACGATCCCCTGAATGACGGTGGTCGACAGGATATAGATCACCGCCGCGCCCAGTGTGCCGAACAGGCATGCAAGCGGCACGTTGCGCTTGGGGTTCTCTACCGCATCCGAATTTTGCGCGGCCGACTCCATGCCCAGAAAGGCCCACAGCGTCAGGGGAATACTGGCGGTGATCGCCTGGCTCACCGGTATGCTGTCGGGGTTCCAGGCATCGGTAAACGTCTGTGGGTTGAACCAGTACCAACCCACGAAACTCAGGCCGGCCACAGGAATGATGACGCCCCAGACACTGATCGCGCCTAGCTTGCCGGTTATGTTGGCACCGCCGACATTGGCCAGGGTGCTGAACCAGATCAGCATCACCGTCCCTGCCACCAGCGGGCCTGGGCCCGTGCCAAGCCAGGGCAGGAAAGGCGTCAGATAACCCACCGCGGATATACCAATGGCGACATTGCCGATCATCAGCGAGAGGAAATACAGGTAGGAGCAGAGGAAGAATGCGGACTTGCCATGGGCTTCTTCGCTGTAGGCCGACATTCCGCCCGAGCGCGTGCAATAGATGCCGCATTGCGCGAAACAGTAGGCGATGGCCATCGAACCCACAGCCGTCACGACCCACGATAGCAGCGACACAGCACCGATCTGCGCCATGCTGGCGGGCAGCATGATGATACCTGAGCCCATCATGTTGACGGTGACCAACGTGGTCAGCCCGACCAAACCCATTTTCTTTGCTGGATCGCGCACAGGAATGACCTCCGAGAAAACAAGCCGGCTTCGATAGCGTTTCTGACGGTGCGACTGCCCCCCCGGCCCAACCCAGGAGGGGCAGAGCCTGATACAGGGTATTGCCCATCACACAAAGCTTGTGCAACCACACTAGCAATGCGTCGGCTGCAGTGGTTATCAAATGTCAAGAATAGTGCGAAGGAGCGTCGGCGCTGATTTTAGGACAGCAGGTAGCAGGCGGCCCTGAATACTCGCACAGCACCGCCCCTGAGGTTGTAGACGACCCTTAGGCGCCCGGTGAAACCTGTGGGAGCCGGGCTTGCCGGCGATAGGGCCAGCCCAGGCATCCAGAATTTCGGGGAGTTCAAACAATGACTGCCGTAGTGCGCATGCTGAAAACGTGAAACCAACCACGCCTAAGGGACCAGCACGGTACCTGTGGGCTTGCCCGCGAAGGGCCGCACTGCGCTCCAGCAGTGACGCCCGTATCGTAGCCGGCCGAACATGGCGGCCACGCTGAACACAGCGCCCCAACTTGGCACCTTGGCGCCCCAAAACCACACACGCCGCTGCCGCAACGTTCACCAAGCGTGCCCCGCTCTCGGCCTGCAGCCCCTCTAACACAAGCCCTTGAACAATAATCTGACCAATTGGCCATGTTTTTGCTGTGCAACTGCTCACAACCCTGACCCCGAGCAGTCCCATGTCCAGATCCCCCTCGCAACTGCGCCTTGAGCTGCGTGCCATTACCAAGCGATACCCGGGCACCTTGGCCAACGACCGCATCGACCTGCGCATCGCTGCCGGTGAAATCCACGCCCTGCTCGGCGAGAACGGCGCAGGCAAGAGCACCCTGATGAAGATCATCTACGGCGTTACCGCGCCGGATGCCGGCCAGGTGCTGTGGGAAGGCCAGCCCGTGCACGTGCGCGACCCCGCCCGTGCCCGCGCGCTGGGCATCGGCATGGTGTTCCAGCACTTTTCCCTGTTCGAAACCCTGAGTGTCGCGCAAAACATTGCCCTGGCTCTTGGCCGCGATGCCGGAACGCCAAAGCAGCTGGCGCCGCGTATCCGCGAAGTGTCCCAACGCTACGGCATGGGCCTGGAACCGGAGCGCCTGGTGCACAGCCTGTCGATCGGTGAACGCCAGCGGGTGGAAATCGTGCGCTGCCTGATGCAGCCGATCAAGCTGCTGATCCTCGATGAGCCGACCTCGGTGCTTACCCCGCAAGAGGTCGACGAACTGTTCGTCACCTTGCGCGCACTCGCCGCAGAGGGCTGCAGCATCCTGTTCATCAGCCACAAGCTCAACGAAGTGCGTGCCCTGTGCCACGGTGCCACGGTGTTGCGCGGCGGCCGCGTCTCCGGCGCTTGCAGCCCGGCGCAATGCAGCGACCTGCAGCTGGCGCGGATGATGGTCGGCGATGCCGAAGGGCTGGAGGCAAGTTACCCGAAAAGCGCCGGGGGCTTGCCACGCCTGCGCGTGGACGACCTGACCTGGCGCAACAAGGACCCGTTCGGCACGTCCTTCGAACACCTGCGCCTGGAAGTGCGCAGCGGCGAGATCGTCGGCATCGCGGGGGTTGCCGGCAATGGCCAGGACGAACTGCTGGCCCTGCTCAGTGGTGAAACACGCCTGCCCGCTGGCGAGCGCGAACGCATCACCCTCGACAACCGGCCGATGGCCCACCTGTACCCCGACGCCCGCCGCGCCCTGGGGGTGGCATTCGTACCGGCCGAGCGCCTTGGGCACGGCGCGGTGCCGGACATGAGCCTGGCCGACAACGCCCTGCTCACCGCTTTTCAGCACGGCCTGGTCAACCGCGGCCTGATCCGCTCGGGCAAGGTGCAGGCGCTGGCCGAGCAGATCATCCAGCGCTTCGCGGTCAAGGCCCCGGATGCCCACGCCACGGCACGCAGCCTGTCCGGGGGCAACCTGCAGAAGTTCATCCTCGGCCGCGAAATCCTCCAGGCCCCCAAGCTGCTGGTCGCTGCCCACCCGACGTGGGGCGTGGATGTCGGCGCCGCCGCGGCGATTCACCGTGCGCTGATTGCCCTGCGCGACGCCGGTGCGGCAATCCTGGTGATCTCCGAAGACCTGGAAGAGCTGTTCCAGATCAGCGACCGCATCGGCGCGCTGTGCAGTGGCCGCCTGTCGCCGCTCAAGCCCACCGCACAGACCCATACCGTGGAGGTCGGCGGCTGGATGGCCGGCCAGTTCGATGCCCCGCAAGACGCCGCCTGACGAGAGCCCTTCATGTTGCTATCCCTCGAACCCCGTACCCAGCAGTCCCGTGCCATGCTCGTGCTGTCACCCCTGCTCGCCGCCCTGCTGACCCTGCTCAGCGGGGCGATCCTGTTCAGCGCTCAGGGGCATGCGCCCTTGCAGACGTTTCACACCTTGCTGATCGAACCCATCAGCGACCTCTACGGCCTCTCGGAACTGCTGCTCAAAGCCCTGCCAATCCTGCTCTGCGCCTTCGGCCTGGCGGTGGCCTACCAGGCGCGGATCTGGAACATCGGCGCCGAAGGGCAGTTGCTGATGGGCGCCCTGGCCGGCAGTGCCGTGGCGATCCACCTCATCGATTGGGAAAGCCGCTGGGCACTGCTTTGGGTGTTGCTCGCCGGCACGCTGGCCGGTGCGCTGTGGGGGGCGCTCGCGGCCTGGCTGCGCACGCACTTCAATGCCAACGAAATCCTGACCACCATCATGCTCAACTACATCGCCTTGAACCTGCTGCTGTTCTTCGTCCACGGGCCACTCAAGGACCCCGAAGGGTTCAGCTTCCCGCAATCGGCGATATTCGGCGATGCCAGCCGCCTGCCGGCGCTGTTCGAGGATGGCCGACTGCATGTCGGGCTGTACTTCGTGCTGATGGCCCTGGTGGCGGTGTGGGTGCTGCTGCACAAGAGCTTCCTCGGTTTTCAGATCAAAGTACTCGGCCTGGACCGGCGCGCTGCCGGTTTCGTCGGCTTCCGTGAAAAGCGCCTGGTCTGGCTGGCGCTGCTGATCAGCGGCGGCCTGGCAGGCCTGGCCGGGGTCAGCGAAGTCAGTGGGCCGATCGGCCAATTGGTGCCGCAGGTTTCCCCAGGTTATGGCTACGCGGCGATCACCGTAGCGTTTCTCGGGCGCCTCAACCCGTTTGGCATTCTGGTCGCCGGGTTGTTGATGGCCCTGCTCTACCTCGGCGGCGAGAACGCGCAGATGAGCCTGAACCTGCCGCAATCGCTGACCGGGCTGTTCCAGGGAATGATGCTGTTCTACCTGCTGGCCTGCGACGTGCTGATCCTCTACCGGCTGCGCCTGAAGCTGAAAGGGCACCGCCGAGCGCCGTTGGCAAAAACCGCCAGTGCCTGAATTCCCATGACCCTTTCGTTTACCTGCCGCTCAACGCGTGCAGGCTGAGGCTTCGACTATGGATCTTGATCTGCTTGGCAACATTCTTTACGCCATGGTGCGCTGCGGTACCCCACTGCTGCTGGTCGCCCTGGGCGAACTGGTGTGCGAAAAGAGCGGCGTACTCAACCTCGGCCAGGAAGGCATGATGCTGTTCGGTGCGGTGGTGGGTTTCATCGCCGCCTACGCCACCGGCAACCTCTGGCTGGGCGTCCTGATGGCGTGCCTGGCCGGTATGCTGCTGGCTTCACTGTTCGCCCTGGTA
The DNA here is from genome assembly GCF_009933855.1 of Pseudomonas sp. SG-MS2. NCBI lineage: Bacteria > Pseudomonadati > Pseudomonadota > Gammaproteobacteria > Pseudomonadales > Pseudomonadaceae > Pseudomonas > Pseudomonas sp. SG-MS2. The sequence continues at coordinate 12,123 of NZ_MOMO01000159.1, forward strand.
GCACTCGGTTGCCAGGCCAACCAGGTGGCGACCGGGCTGGCGCTGACCATATTCGGTGTCGGCCTGTCGTCATTCGTCGGCACCGCCTGGGTCGGCAAGCCCTTGAGCGGCTTCGAGCCGGTGGCCATACCGCTGCTGGCGGACATTCCGGTCATCGGCCACATGCTGTTCAACCAGGATGTTCTGGTTTACCTGTCTTTCGGCCTGTTCGTGCTGATTGCCTGGACGCTGCTCAAAAGCCGCACCGGCCTGATCCTCCAGGCCGTCGGTGAAAACCCCGACGCCGCCAGCGCCATGGGCCTGCCCGTGCTGCGCGTGCGCACTCTGGCGGTGCTGTTCGGCGGCGCCATGGCCGGGCTGGCCGGGGGTTACCTGTCGCTGGCCTACACCCCGATGTGGGCGGAAAACATGACCGCAGGCCGCGGCTGGATCGCCCTGGCGCTGGTGGTGTTCGCCAGTTGGCGAGTACTGCGTGTGCTGCTCGGCGCCTACCTGTTTGGCCTGGCGAGCATCCTGCACCTGGTGGCCCAGGGTATCGGCGTGAGCTTCCCTGCCAACCTGCTGGCCATGCTGCCGTATGTGGCCACGATCCTGGTGCTGGTGGTGCTGTCGCGCGATGCCATCAAAACCCGCCTGTATGCACCGGTTTCACTGGGTCAGCCGTGGAAGACCGGGCGCTGAGGCCTCACGCCTGGCCCGCACCGTGCACCGCAATTCATGCACCTCTGTTCTGTTTTCTTGCATTACCAACGCGCCCTACATAGCCAACATGAAGACCTACAGGAGCCACACCTTGAAGCCTCACAACAAAAGCAAATACCTGCTGCGCGCCCTGGCTGCCGCCATTGGCCTGAGCACCGCCCTGTCCGCCGCCGCCGCCGACCCGCTGAAGGTCGGCTTCGTCTATATCGGCCCGATCGGCGACCATGGCTGGACCTATCAGCATGAGCAGGGCCGCCAGGCGCTGATCAAGCAGTTCGGTGACAAGGTCGACAGCAGCTTCGTCGAGAACGTGCCAGAAGGCGCCGATGCCGAGCGGGTCATCCGCAACATGGCCAAGGGCGGCTACGACCTGGTGTTCGCCACCTCATTCGGCTACATGAACCCCACCGCCAAAGTCGCCAAGCAGTTCCCGAAGGTCACCTTCGAACATGCCACCGGCTACAAGCAGGACAAGAACCTTGGTACTTACCTGGCCACATCCTACGAAGGCCGTTACGTTGGCGGCTACCTGGCCGCGAAGATGACCAAGACCAAGAAGATCGGCTATGTCGCCTCCTTCCCGATTCCGGAAGTGCTGCGCGATATCAATGCCATCCAGCTGGCGCTGGACAAATACAACCCCGGCACCGAAATCAAGGTGGTGTGGGTCAACTCCTGGTTCGACCCGGGCAAAGAGGCCGATGCCGCCAACGCCCTGATCGACCAGGGCGTTGACGTGCTGTTCCAGCACACCGACAGCCCTGCACCGATCCAGACCGCCGAACGCCGCGGCATCTACGCCGTCGGCTACGCCTCGGACATGGCCCACTTCGGCCCCAAGGCGGTGCTGACCTCCATCGTCAACAATTGGGGGCCGCATTACATCAAGAGCACTCAGGCGGTCATGGACGGCACCTGGAAACCCCAGGACTACTGGGGCGGGCTTGCCGATGGCACCGTACAACTGCCCATCAGCGACCTGGTGCCGGCCGAGGTCAAAAGCGGCGCCGAACAGATCATCGCCAGTATCAAGGACGGCTCTTTCCACCCCTTCACCGGCCCGATCCTGGACCAGGCTGGCGCAGTCAAGATCCCCGCAGGTGCCGTGGCCAGCAATGCCGAACTGGCAGGCATGAACTACTACGTCAAAGGCATTACGGCGCAACTGCCCAAATAAACGCCGGGTGGGAGCGCCAGCCGCTCCCGCTTGCACCGCCATTTCACGGAGCCATTCATGAACACCCTGCCGATCATCGATATCAGCCCGCTCTACCAGCACGACCCCGCCGCACGCCAGGCCGTAGCCCGGCAGATCGACGCCGCCTGCCGGCAGTGGGGCTTCTACTACATCAAGGGGCACCCCATCCCGGCCACACGCATTGGCGCACTGAAGGCGGCCGCCGAACAGTTCTTCGCCTGCCCGGCCGAAGAAAAGCTGCGCATCGACATCACCCAGAGCGAGCACCATCGCGGCTACGGCGCCATCGCCACCGAGCAGCTGGACCCGAGCCGGCCAAGCGACCTGAAGGAAACCTTCGACATGGGCTTTCACATGGCCCCGGATCATCCCGACGTGCTCGCGAAAAAGCCACTGCGCGGTCCCAACCGGCACCCCGCGATTGCCGGGTGGGAGGCGCTGCTGCAAACGCATTACCAGGACATGCACGCCTTGTCCCTGACTCTGCTGCGGGCGATGGCGCAGGCCTTGGGTATCGAGCACGACTTCTTCGACCAGCGCTTCGCCAACCCCATCAGCGTGTTTCGCATGATCCACTACCCGCCGCGCCAGGCCGCCAGCAGCACCGATCAGCAAGGCGCCGGCGCGCACACCGACTACGGATGCGTGACCTTGTTGTACCAGGACAGCACCGGCGGCCTGCAGGTGCAGAGTGTGGATGGCCAGTGGATCGATGCGCCACCGATCGAGGGCACCTATGTGGTCAACATCGGTGACATGATGGCGCGGTGGAGCAACGACAGGTACACCTCAACGCCCCACCGGGTGGTCAGCCCGCAGGGCGCGCACCGCTACTCGATGCCGTTCTTTGCCGAACCGCACCCGGACACGATGATCAGTTGCCTGCCCAACTGCTCCAGCCCCGACAACCCGCCCAAATACCCGCCGGTATCGTGCAGTGCCTACATGCTGTCGCGCTTCGCCGAAACCTATGCCTATCGCCGTGAGCAGGCCACGTAGCCTGCGCCCCGTCAACTCAGATAATCCTCGACCCACTTCACCCAACAATCGGAGCCGATCTTCACCAGTGCATCGTTGAAGTCATAGTGCGGGTTATGTACCGAGCAACCATGGAACTCCCCTGTGCCGTTACCCAACATGAAGTAGCACCCCGGTCGTGCCTGGAGCATGTAGGCGAAATCTTCGGTGCCCATCACCTTCTTGGGCATCCGCGCCAGCATCTGCCCCTCGGCAAACAAAGGGCGTAGGCTTTCACGCAGCTGTGCGCTTTGCGCATCGCTGTTGCTCAGCGCAGGCGCCAGCTGGGTGAAGTCCAGCGCGATCTCAACCCCAAAGCTCTCGGCATGCCCCTTGACCAGCGCCTCGATACGCTGGTTTATCTTCAACTGGGTTTCGGGCGTATCGGTGCGCACGCTGAGCAACATGCTCGCTTCATCGGGAATGATGTTGTAGACCGTGCCCGCCTGGATCATGCCGATACTGATGACCGCGTACTCTTCAACGCTCAGGTTGCGCGACTTGATGGTCTGGATGGCACTGATCAGGCTATTGAGGGCCGAGATGGGGTCCACCGCAAGCTCCGGCATCGCGCCATGCCCACCTCTGCCGCAAATGCGAATGCTCACGCGCTGGGAAGACGCCATGGTCGGCCCGCTCTGCACCACGCAAGTGCCCACCGGCATGCCTGGCATGTTGTGCAGCGCATACACCGAATCACACGGAAAACGCTCGAACAGACCGTCGTCGATCATGGCCTTGGCGCCGGCCAAACCTTCTTCGTCGGGCTGGAAGATCAGGTTCAAGGTACCGTTGAAGTTTCGCGTCGCAGCCAATCGCGAAGCCGCCGCCAGCAGGATCGCGGTATGCCCGTCATGGCCACAGGCATGCATGCGCCCGGGGATCTTGCTGGCGTGCTCGAAGGGGTTCTTCTCGCTCATGGGCAGAGCGTCCATGTCTGCCCGTAGCCCGATGCTGCGGGGGCTGTCGCCCACTTTAAGCACACCTACCAGGCCGTGCCCGCCCACATTACGGTGCACCTCATAGCCCCAGGCCTGCAGCTTTTCAGCCACCAGGGCAGCCGTGTCAGGCGTGTCGCCGCCGAGCTCTGGCGCCGCATGGATCTGGCGGCGGATCCTGATGAACGTGTCCAGCTCTTCAGCCAACTGCGGGGTTTGATTTCGCTCGAAGGTACCCATGTCACTCGCATCCTTTGTTTTCAGGGAAGTACTTGAGGCACACCAGGCTTACCGCGCCACCCACCAACAGGTAGTAGGCCGGTGCCAATGGCGTGCCCATTGCGGCAATCAGCCAGGTAGCGATCAGTGGCGAAAACCCGCCGAAAAGTGTCACCCCCAGGCTGTAGCTGACCGAGGTGCCAAAGGCACGCTGCGCCTTGGGGAAGCCTTCCATGATCAACGCGAAGTACGCTCCGGCGCCTATGCAAGTGGGCAGAATCAACGCCGCGACACACATCATTGCCAGGCCCATGTGCTCGACGTGCCCAAGCACGTAGAACACCGGCAGCGTCAACACCACGGGCGCGAGAATGGTCCAGACCAGCAGGCGTTTCCTGAGCTGGTATTTGTCGGCGAACTTGCCGGCCAGCGGGCATATGATCGCCATGCAGCCGCTGCTGATGCCGGCGATCGCCATGGCACTGCTTTGCGGGTAGTGCATGGCGGTGGTCAGGTAGGTGGGCATGTAAAACACGAACAGGTACATGCCGATGGTAGAACTGGCCATCAGGCCGATGCCCAGGCCGATGCGTTTGAGCAACTCCGGGTCCAGCGGCTGCCTGCCCTCCTGTGCCGCCGCGGCCTCGTGGGTTTCTGGTAGACGGTTGCGGATATACAAGCCTACCGGGCCGATCAACAGGCCGAAAATGAATGGAATGCGCCAGCCCCAGCTTTCGAGGCTGGCCGGGTCCAGCAACTGGCTCAGGCTGAACCCGAACCCCGCCCCGACCAGCGCGGCATAACCCTGGCTGGCCGCCTGCCAGCTCACGCTCTGGCATCGCTTGGAGGCAGTACTGGACTCCATCAGATAAACCGATGCGGTACCGACCTCGCCACCTGCCGATACCCCCTGAATCAGCCGACCGGCGACCAGCATGAACGTTGCAAAGATACCGACCTGCGAATACGTAGGCGCGAAGGCGATCAAGGCAGTGCCCAACGTCATCAGGCCGATCGTCAGGCTCAAGGCGGCTTTGCGGCCATGCCTGTCGGCGTAGCGGCCGATGATGATGCCCCCCACTGGCCGCATCAAAAAGCCCACACCAAAGGTTGCCAGCGACATCAGGAGCGAGGCCAGTGCCGACTCTGAAGGGAAGAAGTGCCGGCCGATCAGCACCGCGAAGAAGCTGTAGATGGTGAAGTCGTACATCTCCAGGGCGTTGCCCAGTGAGCACGCTATCAGGGTTCTGCGTGAGGACGATGCCTGCGTGTGATGCTTTGAGCCGGCCTCCAGGATCGTAGGTGCAGGTAGCGGTCTATTCATTGTTATCTCCGATGGCGAATCACGGCATGCAGTGACTATCAGCCAATCGCGCAGCCAACACACTTGCAGTTTTGGCAATGAACTAACCAATGGTTAATTGACCGGGCGCTGGCGTGGCCGCTTTGCCTTGGGATGGCGCACAGATGCCCTGGCATCGCCCTTGTGCCCCGATAGGGGTCATCGAAGTTGGCCACTCAGGGGGATGGAAACAAACATTGGTCACTGCCATGTAGCAGCTTTGCGGGCAACTTTTCCCGGCCCAGCGAGATCCCGCCCACCTTATTAACCAAAAGACATACGTTGGCCAAACAAGCAATCACGCTGCAACCTGCTGTTCATCGAATCTAGCGCGACCGCATCCCGTGCCTGGAGTCGTGAATGAATACTTGCATCACTCGCACTGTGTCGTTGCTGTTGATGAGCCAAGGGCTTTGTCTTGCCATGCAGGCACAGGCCGAGGGTTTCCCTACCCTCAACCGGCTAGCCTCCGGGTTCGGTTACTACGGGGTGGATCAGGGGTTCGATGACAAGCTGAAGATCTACGGTACCGTGGATGCGTTCGCCAGCTACCACGACTCTCAGCACCACTCAGGTTTCCAAATGGCGGGCGGCGGCGCCTGGACCAACAAACTCGGGGTGTATGCCCGAAAGGCACTTGACCCCGATACGGTGCTGGAACTGGACGTCGAAGAAGGCTTCAATCTGAACGGCAAGGCCCTGGAAGGGACCTGGGACAACATCGGCACGCTGCGCCTGGCAACGCTCGCCCTGCGCTCGCGGAGCCTGGGCAGGCTTGAGTTCGGCAAAACCTACGGGGTGGGGACCCCGACCTACGCCGACCCGTTTCTGGCGGCATACGGCTCACCGTATACGTTTCTGTCCATACCTGCGGCCGGCAAAGGCGCCTACTATCTCGACCTGCGGCCCAAGCACACCCTGGCCTACACCAGCCCGAACATGAACGGCTTCAGCCTGGCAACGGCCTTGAGCTTCGGCTTCGATGATGTCGCCAGCCAGGGGCGTACGGTGCGTGGTGGCGGTGCGAAGCTGCAGTACCGAAATAGCCGTGTGATGCTGCTGGGGTCTTACAACCTGTATTACAGCGACCCATGGGACGATGGTGGCAGCTCTCGCCAGACTGCCAACCACTACACAAGCCTGTCGGCGTTCTATGATTTCGGCCCGCTGGCCACCAGCCTGACCTGGCAACGCCAGGATGTAGACCAAGCGGGCACACCCACTACCACCGTGTACACCTTCGGCCTGATGGCCCCGGTGGGCAAGCTTGACGTGCTCAGGCTGGCGGTGGTCCAGCGGACGGTATCGGCCCGCGAAAAGGACGCGCTGGGGGTAGTGCTTGGCTACGACCACTTCTTCAACCCGCGCTGGGCCGCCTATGCGCGCCTGGGTGTGATCGCCAACCAAGGCGCGTCATCAGTGACCTACGCAGGCACTCCGGTTGATCAGGTGGGAGATGACCCAAGCAATATTTCACTAGGCATGTACTACCACTTCTGAAACGTCCCGCGGCAGCGTCTTGAGGACTCTTGCGCGCAAGCTGTGGAAGAGTTCCTGAGCGGGGGCCGTGAGGCTATCACGGTCGATGCAGACGAGATTGATTGGATAGTCTGGTACCAGCTCCTGCACCGCCACTTGAATGAACTCCGGCCGGGTCGCAAAGGTGAAGGCATCGTTTACGGCCAGTTCACTGATGGTCATCAGCGACTCCGTGTTCTTCAGGAGCTTGAGGGCCATCATTATCGACGTGCACTCCACCGCGCTCTGCGGCACGCGCAGGCCGTTGACCTCGAACAACTGGTGAAACTGCGATGCCTGATCGGTCAGCTCGTCCAGGCTGATCCAGTTGGCGTATTGCAGCGAACGCAGTGACTGGGAAAACTTCTGCTGGTTGGACGCATGGCAGATCACCTTGCCCTTGATGCTGCCCACTGCCTCCCAATCCAGATTGAGACGGCTCAAGGGTTGCTGGGAGGTGATGGCAAAGTCCAGGCTACCGTCGCGCAGGCGTTGCAGGATCTGGCTGGGACGCAGGTCGGTGATGGTGATTTTCACACGCGGGTACTTGCGCCGAAACGCCAGGATGCTTTCATCCACCCCGTCAAGCATCGCCGTCAGCGAGGTGACGCCGATCGACACCGCCCCCAATGCGGCATCCTGAATGCTTGCCGCCTCGATCTGCAAACGGCGGATACTCTCCACCACCAGGTTGGCATGACGGATGATGCGCTTGCCCTCATCGGTCAACGCCATGCCCTTGTACGACCGCTGCAAGAGGGTGAACCCCAACTCCCGCTCCAGTTCCTTGATCGAGCGGCTCAGGGCAGGTTGCGTGATGTGCAAGATCTTGGAGGCCTCGAGAATGCTTCCCCCCTGGTGAATGGCAACGAGCGCCTTGAGCTGATGAAGTTTCAAGCGTGAACACCTTATCGTGAGCGGCAAGTTTCAGGTTGCAGTGCACATTGAAACTGCAAAAAGAAGGCCTGGAATCGGTTCAGGATGAAAACCACCCTGGCGCCTGACGCCCTACTGCCGGCCCCAACTTCCTGGACCTGCGGGCACTGCGCCGAGCAGGTGGCCAGCGAGAATCACAAATGTGCATGATCGCTGCTTGGCGGTATCTGCAGATCAGGGAAAAGTGGTCGCTTATCGAACGGTTATTTCATAGGCTCTGGCCACTGTCGAGGCGGGCCAACAAGGCTTCGCCACGCGCCCAAACGCCCTCGCGCCTGGCAACCGACATGCCGTCAAGGCTGCGATAGACCAACGCCAGGCGGGGGTTGCCAGCCAATAGGTCACGATGGCGGATGATGAAGTGCCAGTACAGCGCGTTGAATGGGCAGGCATCCTCCTCTACCGCATGCTCGACCTTGTAGCTGCAGGCCTTGCAGTGGTCGGACATGCGCTGGATGTAACGGCCACTGGCGCAATACGGTTTGGACCCCAGGTAGCCGCCGTCAGCGTGCATCACCATGCCGAGCGTGTTGGGCAGTTCCACCCAGTCGAAGGCATCCATGTACACGGCCAGGTACCACTCGCAAATCGCGCTGGGCACAATGCCGGCGAGCAGTGCGAAGTTGCCCGTGACCATCAGCCGCTGAATGTGGTGTGCATAGCCCAACTGCAGGGTCTGGCCGATGGCCTGCGCCATGCAGCGCATGCGGGTATGCCCGGCCCAGTAGAATTCCGGCAACGCACGGTCGTTGCCCAGGTAATTGAGCCCGGCATACTCAGGCATGCGTAGCCAATAGATGCCGCGCACATACTCGCGCCAGCCGATCAGCTGGCGGATGAAACCTTCAGCCGCGTTGAGCGGTATCCGCGCCTCACGCCACGCATTGTCCACGTCTTCGCACAACCGCCGCACATCCAGCAACCCGATGTTCAGGGCCGCACTGATACGCGCATGGAACAGGAACGGCTCGCCTTCGGCCATGGCGTCCTGGTAGTCGCCGAACGCGGCCAGGCCAAACTCGAGAAAATGTTCCCAGAGCTGCTGGGCCTGTTCATGGGTCACGGGATAGTCGAACCCTTCTACCGCCCCGTAATGGTCACTGAAGCATTCGCCGACCAGCGCCACGACCGCCGTGGTGATTTCGTCCTGGGCAAAGCGCGCCGGGAACGGTCCGCGCAGCCCCCGTGGCAAGGGTTTGCGGTTGTCACCATCCAGGTTCCAGGTGCCACCCACCGGGCTGCCATCGGGCTCCAGCAGAAGGCCGCAACGCTTGCGCATGCCGCGGTAAAAGTGCTCCATACGCAATTGGCGACGGTCTTTTGCCCAGCGTGCGAAAGCATCGCGCGAGCAAAGAAACCGTGTATCGCGATGCCATACCAGTGGTAAGCCGGCGTCATTCAAAGCCTGCTCCAGGCGCCATTCGCCACACTCGGTCAGGTGAATGTGCGTCGCACCCAGCGCCTGCTGCCACCGTCGCAGTTCACCAGCAATGCTGCCGCTGTTGCCGGGTGCGTTCAGTTCCACATACTCCACCCGCCAGCCGCGCTCACGCAGCGCCTGGGCAAAATGGCGCATGGCGCTGAAAATGAGCACGATCTTTTGCGGATGATGCGGCACGTAGCGCGCCTCGCCCTGCACTTCCGCCATCAGGATCACGTCGTGTGCAGGGTCCAGCGCGGCGAGGCTTGCCAGGTCGAACGACAGTTGATCCCCCAGCACCAGGCCCAAGCGCAATGCACGGTCTACCACTGGCTGGCCAGCGTCACCGGCACGCGCAGGGGCTCGACAGGGCCGTTGCGCTGCCCGCACATCTCGTCATGCACCACCTGTTGCACCAGCATGCACGGCACAGGCGGCAGATCGGCCAGCAGTTGTCGCAGCTCGGTGGTCGAGCGAAAACGTACCGCCTGGCCATTTGCATCGCTGAGCGTGAGCGGCCCGGCGTCAGTCAGCGCCCGCAGGATGTAAAAGCCGCCTTCCAGCGACAGCAGCTCAAGTTCTTTAACGTCACCGGCTGCTGCCAGCTCCGTCAGGTTGTGCAGATTCATGGCGTGTACTCCATAAGGCAGGCATCACCTGCGCGGGGGCATTTGCAAACGTCAGGCTCGCTAAATCCTATACAAGAATAGCTTCTTGTACAGGTTTTGGACTTTTATATATTTATCCTCCCGTGCCCGAGCCGCGTTCAGCAGATGAAACGATGCAGCGTTTATCCAGTGCCCTTTGTGTGCACACACCTCTTTTCAGATACTGCAAAACCGTTAGAATCGCGTTCTCATCCCCTGACCCGTCCCCGAGCTACCCTTTGAACCTGGCCCGCCCCGAAAAAGCACTGGTTGCCTGGATGCTGTACTTCAGCATCCTGTTCGGCTCGTTGCTCTGCGCAATGGGGCATGGGCAGATGGCCGGGCTGCGCCTCAGCGGCCTGGACGACGCCGCTTGGTGCGCCGCCGACAGCAGCGGTGCATTCAAGGGTGACCAGGACATCACCGACCCGATGCCGCCCACCGGCGCCGACTGTGTGATCACCAGCCTGTTTTGCGCCAGCCTGCTTGCCGCCTTCTTCGGCCTGCTGGCCCTGCTCGCAGGCGAGTCGCGCACACCCTTGCCCAGGCAACCGCCGCCGCGCCTGCCCAAACACCGCTGGCCGTTAGTCAACCCCCGCGCCTCACCCGCCCCACTTCCCGTGCTCTGACATCGCCACGCCGCGGCATCGCCTGCGGCGGGCGTTAATCTATTTCAGCCAGGAAGCCTTGCATGTTCCGCATGACCACTTTGGCGCTGCTCGTTGGCAGCGCAACCTGCGCGTGGGCGCAGGATCAAACCCTGACACTGCCTGCCAGCAACGTGACGGCCAGCGCCGACCAACCGAAACAGGCCACCGGCCTGAACCTTGATACCCCCATCGAGAGCGGCTCGCGCCTGAACCTCAGCGCCCGTGAAAACCCTGCTTCGGTCAGTGTGGCCGACCGCGAGACGATGGAGCGTATCGGCGCGCGCAACTTCCAGGACGCCGCCAACGCACTGCCAGGGGTGAATGCGTCGGCGCCGCCCGGCTGGGGCGGTTATGTGGCGTACCGGGGCTTCAACGGTGCCCAGGTCAGCCAGCTGTTCAACGGCATCAACCTGCAGTACGGCGCAGCGGCACGCCCGGTCGGTGCCTGGATCTATGAC
>NZ_MOMO01000160.1:0-5455 GCF_009933855.1 Pseudomonas sp. SG-MS2
CCCGCCACGGCACCCTGCTCGCCCAGTCAGGCAGCCCCAGCCTTGGTCTGGCCCTGAACTTGCCGCAGCCCAAGGGTGATCGCAGCCTGGATGCGCTGTTCGACCTGACCCGAGCGCAAACCGTGGAACGCGCGTTTGACAGCACCCGCGAGGTGGCGACTGCCGCACTCAACTTCGTGTTTGCCGAACCTGAGCATATTGGCTGGCAGGTCAGTGGCCGCTACCCGAACCGCCGTGAGGGCCAGGGCCTGCTGCCATCTCCTGGCTGGGAGGGTCGCTACGACTGGGACGGTTACGCCGACCCGATGCTGCACCCCTACGACCAGGACCCGCCGGCCGGCTGGATCGCCCATGCCAACCAGCGCAGCTTGCCACGCGGCTACGGCATGCAGCTGTCCAACACCTGGTATTACCCCGAACGCGCCGAGCGCCTGGGCCAGCTGGCCGGCAATGGCCGTCACGACAGCCGCAGCCTGATGGCCCTGCAAAACGACCAGCAGACGCTGCTGGCCGACAAGCTCAAGCAGATGTTCGACGCCCCTGGCATGGCCCAACCGCTCAAGCAAGCGATCGACGCTCTGCCAGCCGCCCAGCGCGACAAGGCCCGCGACGCGCTGGCCCGCCTCAAGGCGTTCGATGGTCGCCTGAGCCCGGTATCAGCGGATGCCGCGCTGTATGGGCTGTTCCTACAGGAAGTGGCGCTCCAGACCTTCCTCGACGACCTCGGCCCGCAATCCGGCACTGCCTGGCAGGCGTTCGTCAGCAATGCGCGCCTGTCCTACTCGGCCCAGGCAGACCACCTGCTTGGCCGCGAAGACAGCCCGTTCTGGGATGATCGCACCACGGCGCAGAAGGAAGACAAACCGGCCATCCTGGCCCGCAGCCTGGCCGCTGCCGTGGATGCAGGTACAGCCCAGCTGGGTGCCGACCGCCGCACCTGGCAATGGGGCAAATTGCACCAATATCGCTGGCCTGCCCCTGCTTACCACGGCCTGGGCGATGCGCTCAGCCGATCGCCACAGGCGGCTGGCGGTGACTTCAGCACCCTGGCCCTGACGCCTTATGCGTGGGGCAGCGATTTCGACACCCGCCTGCCGGCCTCGGCCCGCATGATCGTCGACTTTGGCCAGGCAGAACCACTACAGGTACTGACCAGCACCGGACAATCCGGTAACCCTGCCAGTGCCCATTACAGCGATGGGCTCGATGCCTGGTTCAAGGGCCGGCTCATGAGCCTGCCAATACAGCCGCAGCATTTTGCCCGGGCCTATGGCAACCAGCGGCTGACCCTGGTGCCAGGCCGGTAGGCCCAGCGTTTCCATCTGCATCCCTCAAGCCTCGGCGCTTAGCATCCTTTCTTGCCGCACTCGTTCAGACAGCGAGTGCGGTCAACCCATCAAAAAAGGATGTTCAGCATGAGCAAAGAAACCCTCACGATCGAAGTGTCCTGGCCTGCATCGCTGGCCGTGCCGCAGGGCAGCACCATTGACATTCAGCTGTGGGCCGGTAACGACAAGGCAGGCTACAGCATGATCGACGGCGATTTCTCGACGCCAGCAACCGCGTCGCCAGTCACCCTCGAAATCCCTTACGACAGTCAAGACCTGCAGAGCCATGACGGCACCACCACCTGGGACTACTTCCATACCTCCCCACGGCTGGTGCATGGCGGCTTCATCAAGAACATCGCCTACGCCGAAAAAATCAGCGTGGCACAGACCAAAGGCGCGGCCTGGAAAATGGCCCTGCGCTGAATAGCCCGCAGCCAGCCCTGACGTGCAGGGCTGGCTGCCAACACCACGCGAACTTCCACACCCCGCTGATGCTCTGAGCCTGTAAGCCCTCTTGCCAGGCATCGCCATGGACCTCGTCATCGCCCGCCCCGAAGGCCTTTACTGCCCGCCCGGTGATTTTTACATCGACCCTTGGCGGCCCGTGGAGCGCGCCATCATCACCCACGGCCATGGCGATCATGCCCGTCGTGGCAACACTCATTACCTGACCGCAGCCCCTGGGGCCGGCATCCTGCGCAGCCGCCTGGGCCAGGATATCGACCTACTGGCCCTGCCCTACGGCGAGCGTATCCGCCACCACGGCGTCACCCTGAGCCTGCACCCGGCCGGGCACGTACTGGGCTCGGCACAGGTGCGCCTGGAACATGAAGGCGAAGTCTGGGTTGCCTCCGGGGACTACAAAGTCGAGCCGGATGGCACCTGTGCTCCGTTCGAGCCAGTGCGCTGTCACACATTCATCACCGAGTCGACCTTCGGCCTGCCCATCTACCGCTGGCCCAGCCAGGCACAGGTATTTGCGGGGGTGAATGAATGGTGGCGGGCCAATCGCGAGCAGGGCAAGGCCAGCGTGCTGTTCTGCTATGCCTTCGGCAAGGCTCAACGAATCCTCCATGGCCTGGATCCGAGCATCGGGCCGATCCTGGTACATGGCGCAGTCGAGCCGCTGAACCAGGTATACCGAGAGGGCGGTGTACACCTGCCACAAACCCTTTATGCCGGTGATATTCCCCGTAATGACCCGCTCATGCGCCAGGCCATCGTGTTGGCGCCCCCCTCTGCCGCCGGCAGCAGCTGGATGCGTCGCTTCGGTGATTACAGCGATGCCTTCGCCAGCGGCTGGATGCTGCTGCGCGGCACCCGACGCCGGCGCGGCGTAGACCGCGGTTTCGTACTCTCCGACCACGCAGACTGGCCTGGGCTGCTATGGGCCATCGAACAGACCGGCGCCGAGCGGGTTATGGTCACCCACGGCTCGGTCAATGTGCTGGTACGCTACCTCTGCGAACGTGGCCTCGATGCCCGAGCGTTCGTTACCGAGTACGGTGACGAGGACGACACTCCAGCAATGGAGGCTGAGGCATGAAGGCCTTTGCCCAACTCTACCTGCGCCTGGATGCCACCACCTCCAGCAATGCCAAACTGCAAGCGTTGCGCGACTACTTTGCCGCAGCCCCCGCCGAGGATGCCGCCTGGGCTGTCTATTTTCTCTCCGGTGGCCGGCCACGGCAGTTGGTGCCCACCCGGGTGCTGCGCGAGCTGGCAACGGCATTGGCCGGGCTGCCGGGCTGGTTGTTCGAAGAGAGCTATCAAGCGGTGGGCGACCTGGCGGAAACCATCTCTTTGTTGCTGCCTGAAAACCAGCAAGGTAGCGAGAGCGGGCTGGCCCATTGGGTCGAAGCCCATCTGCTGCCACTGCGTGGGCTGCCCGCCGAAGAGGTCCAGCAGCGCCTGCCGCCACTGTGGGCACAGTTGGATCGCCCCAGCCTGATGCTGTGCCTGAAGCTGATCACTGGCAGCTTTCGCGTGGGCGTGTCCAAGCTGCTGGTCACCCGGGCACTGGCGCAGCTGGCGGGGCTGGCGGGGCTGGATGCCAAACGCATAGCTCAGCGCCTGGTGGGCTATACCGACATCAGCCATCGCCCGACAGCCAACAGTTACCACAAGCTGATCGCCGCTGAATCGGCCGACGAACATAGCCAACGTGGTGGCCAACCATACCCGTTCTTCCTGGCGCATGCCCTGCAGGCCCCCATCGAACAGTTCGACGCCCTGCTCGGCCCGCCCAGCGCCTGGCAGATCGAGTGGAAGTGGGATGGCATCCGCGCACAAGTGGTCAAGCGCGATGGCCAGGTGTGGGTGTGGTCACGCGGCGAAGAACTGGTCACCGACCGCTTCCCGGAACTGCACAGCCTGGCGCAGAACTTTCCCGACGGCGTCGTGCTCGACGGTGAGATCCTGGTCTGGAAGCCTGATTCGGGTAACGACCAGGCACTGGCCGTGCAACCTTTCGCACTACTGCAGCAGCGCATTGGCCGCAAGACGCTGGGCAAGAAGCTGCTGGCCGATGCGCCGGTGGTATTGCAGGCGTACGATTTGCTGGAATGGCAAGGCGAGGACTGGCGTAGCCGCCCCCAACATGAGCGCCGCCAGCAATTGCAGCGTGTCGTGGAAAGCTATCCCTTGGCCCCGGTACTGCTTTCGCCTCTGCTCGAAGAGCAGACTTGGCACGCGCTTGCCATCCAGCGCGAACGATCGCGCAGCCTGGGCGTCGAGGGCCTGATGCTCAAACAGCGCGATGCGTTGTACGGGGTGGGCCGGACCAAGGACATGGGGGTGTGGTGGAAGTGGAAGATCGACCCGTTCAGCGTAGATGCCGTGCTGATCTATGCCCAGCGCGGCCACGGCCGGCGTGCCAGCCTGTACAGTGACTACACCTTCGCGGTCTGGAGCGGGCCACCCGGCGACCCCGAGCGTGCCTTGGTGCCTTTTGCCAAAGCCTACTCGGGCCTGAGCGATGAAGAAATGCGCAAGGTCGATGCAATCATTCGCAAGACCACGGTAGAGACCTTCGGACCGGTGCGCAGCGTCAAGCCAACCCTGGTGTTCGAACTGGGGTTCGAGGGCATCGCCCTGTCAAAACGGCACAAGAGCGGTATAGCCGTGCGCTTTCCGCGCATGCTGCGCTGGCGCCTGGATAAACCTGTGGAGGAGGCCGATGACCTGGCGACCCTGCAGGCACTGCTGGCCTGAAGAAGGCAGCACGGTGAAGCATACTGGCTAAAATTATGCTTCTATCTTTGTGCCGACCCGTGTCGCAGACCGTTTTCGCCACGCAGCCAGGACCACCATGCACCATTCGACACACGACCTGCTCTCGCCCGTACCGGGCATCATTCGCCAACTCCACAGCTTCCACTTCGGCCCGCGCGGTGGCGCCAAGGTGTACATACAGGCCTCGCTGCATGCCGATGAGTTGCCCGGCATGCTGGTCGCCTGGCACCTCAAGCGTCGCCTGGCCGAACTGGAGCAGCAAGGGCGCCTGCGCCGCGAAATCGTCCTGGTGCCGGTGGCCAACCCGGTAGGCCTGGAGCAAGTGATGCTGGACGCACCACTGGGTCGTTTCGAATTACAGAGCGGCGAGAACTTCAACCGCAACTTCGTCGACCTTTCCGACAGCATTGGCGACCAGGTGGAGGGCCATCTGACCCAGGACGCCGACCACAACCTTGCCTTGATTCGCGAGTACCTGCGCCGTGGCCTGGACGCACACCCGGCACACACCCCCTTGCAGTCCCAGCGCCTGACCCTGCAGCGGCTGGCCTGCGATGCCGACCTGGTCCTGGACCTGCACTGCGACTTCGAGGCGGTAGAACACCTCTACACCACCCCGGAAGCCTGGCCTCAGGTCGAGCCGCTGGCTCGCTACCTGGGTGCACAGGCCAGTTTGCTGGCCACCGACTCCGGCGGGCAGTCGTTCGACGAATGCTTCAGCCTGGTCTGGTGGCAGTTGCAGCAACGCTTCGGCAAGCGTTTCCCGATCCCTTTGGGTAGCGTGTCGGTAACTGTCGAGTTGCGCGGCCAGGCCGATGTCAGCCATGACCTGGCCAGCCATGACTGCCAGGCGATCCTCGATTACCTGATTCACGCCGGAGTCATCGAAG
>NZ_MOMO01000161.1:0-29962 GCF_009933855.1 Pseudomonas sp. SG-MS2
CTCTTTCGCCCGCAGGGCGCCTTCGGCTGGTTCAGTTACACCACTTCCCGGGACACGATCGCGGGGCTGATTGTGTTGGGCGGATCTATGTTCTTTCTATCATTGATTGGTGGTGGTAGATAACGCCGTGACGTGCACGATCAGTTGAAGCGCTTCATGCCGTGCCGCACGGATGTTGCAAACATTGGTCGTGGATTTCGTCCAGGTTTACGGGAATTTGGTTACCAGCGGCGAGCCGGGGCCGTGCACCTGGCTACAATTCTGGCCACCACGGGCCCGGTAGCCCCATACGAAGCTGCGCATAATGCATATTATGTTAAATTGTGTGTGTGTGACCGTCTCGCAACATAGATGTCCGTTTCCACTAATGTGAGCTCTACCAGTTAATCGGAAACCACCAACGGTTTCGCGGAAAGCCTTTCAGGTCGCGTACTTGCGTTGCTTACCTAATAAGATTTCTCAGCATCCGCCTCGCCCACCGTCCGATCAATAAGCGGAGCCAGTTTTTACCTAACCCACTGATTTCTCGACTCTTCGAATCACACCGATGATCCGCTTGGAAAAAAATTGCAAGCAGCCTCGTCACCTCGGCTTCGTCTGATTGTTAATCGGAAGAACGAAAAGCCAGTTTCCTCGAATCCAACATCTCGTTGATTTCCCTAATAAAACCCTATGCTTTGGCGAGCGTTCGAGATGTGCTCCCGGTTCGCGTTGTCGCGACTTAACCGGAAGAAAATTCTGGGTTGAGCAAGCCCTGAACGCGACGATTGCCGCACCTCACGACATTGAGTACATTTCGGTGGATGATTTTTTCTGCTAGTGGGAACAGATGGACGTTTCATTCCACCCTTTGCTGACAAGCCAAGGGCTACCTGCGGCGGATGGCTCGGGGAGTTCCGTAGTTGAAATCTGCCTAGTACGAGAATATCTGCAATCGCTTCCCTCCACGCTGCGTGCTCATGACGGCTATAAGCTGTTGGCGGATTACTATAATAAGACTTTGTCGAGGCGCGTGAACGCTAGACAAGAGCTGTATATAATTGAACGACTGCTTCTCTGGTGTTTTTCTATAAAGAAAAAGTCTATTTCCGCGCTTATGGGAAAAGACATATCAAAGTTTATTGATTTCCTAAGGGCTCCCCCGGAAAAATGGCTAGGGAAAGTAGGAGTCAAGCGATTTATAGTGGAGCGAGGTGTTTCAAAGCCCAATCCAAAGTGGCGACCGTGCTCCGCTCCAATATTAGATCCAGAGCGTGTGCGCTTTACCCTGAATAAATTTCTCAGATTTGGTTCTGAATTCATGGGTCTTGTGATATGCCCTCCTTCACCTCAAAAAGCCGGAATCAAGCAGTGCTGCTGTAGAGATGCCGAAAAGCTAGCTGTAGTCTATATGGAGGCATTAGCAACATATCGGCCAGGCAGGGCTGCTAGCGAACGTGGCCTGTTCCTGTTTGCAACCTCTCTATATCTACGCATCAGTCATAGTGAGCTGGCAAAATATTGCAATGAATTTAGTATGCAGTGCTTTTTGGTGACAGCGTACGATAGTGGCTTGTTTAGACTTGCAACGAATACCGGCGTGCTTGAACGGGAATTGCCCAGTGGGTACATGAAATTTTTCTTTCGCTGGCGGGAGTATCTTGGTCTTTCTAAATATCCACAATTCACAGAGCAGCTTCCAATATTCACCCGAAGAGCTCTTGTGAATTTCACTTGTGAGCTCCCTGATATCTGCCCTGGTGGGTATTCACCAACTCAGATACTCAAGTCGCTATTCCTAAGGTGCCCGAATTGCAATAAAAAAGTCGAGGTTAGACAGGCGGCAAGCGTACAGGCGTCCGCGCGATTTAGGAAACGAGTTAGTGACAAGCAGCTGACTCATAGAGCGATTCACGGCGTGTTCTTGCTCTCAAAGAGTAACTGCTCCACCCTCGGAATAGCTCCTATTCCCCTCTTTGGCATGTCTTCTCGAAGTTTCAAGCCTCTAAGTGCTACGCTTAGGGTAAATATGTTGGTGGGGGGGAATAAGTTTTTAGATATCGATGTCTGTCGGGCTGGCGTATCATTTTTTGATCTATTAGCAATGCTAGACTCAAGCCGGCTGAAGCTAATGGCCTTCGAAAAGCTGACACTTTGGTCTATGTTAATTCTGAAAAAGACACCAGCAGAGCTCTTTAGACATGAGGTGGAGCAATTTTACGTATTCTGTATGAACCCACCAGTCGAATGGGTAGTTCAAGGTCGTGCGTTTAGGGACAACGGCTTATATGAGGATCCCGAATTCACGATCAATCAGAATTGGCGTCCGTTTTATCAGTTACCTCCAGATAAAGCGAGCCAGGTAGCACGTGCAAGTCGGATAGTAGGGTGGTGTAATTCATGCTTTGTTACTCTTGTGAAAGCTGGACACTTGCGTGAGAACCCGTTTTCAGATTTTAACAAACGCATAAACTAAGCTTGGAAGCGCTTGCGAATTCCTCAGAAGCCGACCTAAAAATCTAGCTTTACGTTCAGCCAAACGCGAATCGATGAGTGTCTTGAATATTTCCTAGGTGCGCGAGTGGCTGCACTATCGCTCCTACCCCCGCCCCCTCCTCCTCCTCTTTAGCTTTCCTTGCACAGAAAGAGCTTGTACGTGGCTCGGGGCGTTTTTTTCTGGATCAGCCGCATAACAACCTGCCGGCCACTCGAATGATTGGGGAGTCATCCGAGACTGTAGGCACGGAGGTATGCGTTATCACATCCCTTTCCCTACAGCCTCCGATTCAACGGGAGCTATGGATCAACGCCGGTCTGGCTGATCTTTGCGGTTCACCGGGCGCTCCTCGGAGCGTCGGTGATATTCAGTGGTCGGCGGCGGTGGTGTCTTGTTTTCCTGATTCTTCGGTTTCTGTTCGTTGCTCATGCAAATATCTCCTTGCCGAGGTTGATCACTGCCAATAGCGACAACGCCCAGGCGGCGTAGACCATCTCGCTGTAGGCAAAGTCTAGAGGTCTGGATTTCTCGTCGATGGCTGACTTCAGTTTTTCCAACGTATCGATGTAGCAGTTGTAGACATGCTGCTGGTGATCTGGTGCATCAGCCGCTTTCATCCATTCTACAGTCTGGCGACTGTACGGCAGCGTTGGGCAGTCCCGAATTCTCAGAGCGCTCAGGGCATGACCCCACGAGCACACCACACAGAAAGCTGCAGCCAAAAAGCACCCAAGCGCAATGACATCCCACGGGCCGCTAAGGGCGAAAAGCACCCTCCCCTTGGCGCTGGCGAGCGCCGTCAATGCGGCGATCACCACCGAAACGGCGGTTAGGAACTTAGCGCATTTGTTCTCGAAGTGGTCGAACCGGGCCTGTTCATCCTTGTAGCGGTCTTTCAGGTAAGCCAGGGTGTCGTCCATGATGGTGTCCGTCTGGCCGTCTTCAATTTGAAGGTCGGCGACTCTCAAAAGTACTGGTCAAGCGAGGCGTTGATAAGCCAAGCTCCCGCCACTACAGCATGGGAGCTGAGGGGAAGTCATGAGCTCAAATCACTATCGCAGTTTGGTGCGTGCCCATCAGCAGCGAATTGCTCGTCTGAGAGAATCACACTCGCGAAAGATCCATGAAGCGGCAAAGCATGGTGAAGCCGTACGAAAGACCGCAGTGGAAGCAACCCGGGCTCAGTCTGCTTCGACCGCCAAAACAAAGCAACAGCAGGCTCAGCGGTACGACGGTTTGCGAGCCAAGGCGGAGACAGATGCTGCAAAAATCCTCGCTGATATTAACCGCGAAATGGTTCGCCTCACTGCCGATAAGCAGCGGCTAGATAAGGCCCTGGAGCGTGAGCAGATTAACGAGTCTCGTAAGCTCAGGGCTGAGCAGGAGCGATTACAAAGAAAAGCCCTTCAGGATGCCCAAGCGAAGAGTCGCCAGCTCGGTTCTCTTCAAGTCGGTCTCGCCTATCAAGTGGCTCGTGCAGATGAGCTCGAACGGGAGTTGGCAAAGCTTAAGGAACCACCTGAGCAAATTCAGATTCTGTTCTTCGGTGCTGACCCTGGTCGCAAATCTGAGAAAGCGTTGGATCTGCAAAATGAGATCCGTCAGGTAAACGCCCATATTCGCGCCTCGAAACATCGAGACGCGCTGAAGGTAGATTCGCACTGGGCAGTTCAGGCTGAGGACATCCTTCAAGCTCTGGATGAGAGCGAGCCTGCTGTCATTCACTTCAGTGGACATGGCACCCCTGGTGGACACTTAGTGGTGGAAACGCCGACTGGTGAGCCCCACGTGGTGCCGTTGCAAGGGATGCTTCGCGCGGTGGCAGGCAGCAAGCGATTCTTAAAGGTCGCTGTGTTCAACTGCTGTCACTCCCATGAACTGGCTGAACAATGTTCCGAGCACCTTATCGCAGCCATTGGCATGGATGGCGCTATCGCCGATGTGGCAGCAAAAGACTTCGCGGCGCGATTCTATGCATCGATCGGCTTTGGACAGGACGTTCACCAAGCATTTGATAGGGCTGTCACGCAGCTAGAGATGAAGTACCCCGATGAGGCTCATATCCCTCAGCTCTATGTGAATCCGCTGGCTGAAGAAGGTGAGCTGACACTGGTCAAACCCTGAAACGGGCAGGTATAGACAGAATACCTAGCCTTCCATGAAGGCAGTGACCGGAGTAGCTAGAGATCTGGCAGCAATGTTGGCTTAGGCATTTTTACTTGCTATTGGCACTACAAGCCAAGATCTCGCGCGAATAGCTTGCAACGAAGGGTGTCTGCTACCAACTCATCTTTGACGAGTTTTTCCAATAGTGCGTAAGTAAAGTCGACCCATGATTTGAGTGTATACTCCCAATCCATGCTAGCAGCCCAGATGAAAGCCTTTCGATCGTGTTTTACCTTGAGATGGGCCAGCGTTCTTATTGCTACAGCGCCCTTCCCTTCAAGTATCTCCGCTGGTTGATTAGGGGGGAGTGAGTGCGCCATGGAAAGCTTCCGTAGGTAATCGTGAAAGGTTACTGTCGAGGTGATGGTTTCCAGCCTGTCTTCGAACAGCGAAGATATCTCTTTGACAGAGTATACTAAACTCGCGGCCCGCCAGATAAAGTTCACCTGTTCAATTTCGAATCCATGTTCAAGCGAGGACTGCAGCACACTGGAATACAGATTACGAACTTCAAGAGAGATGCCGGTGCCAGCTGGCTTGTAAGCACTTTTCGCCTGACTGATATCCGTCCTCCTCGGTTTTTGCTTGTTATTTACAGCAGCGGAGGCTGATATAATTTGCAGTATTTCGGCAGAGGTGACTTTGCTGCTTTGATTCTGCCTCCACCGTGCTTTCATCTCAAACCCTCGCGTTAAATTAGCAACAGCACGCTCACCGTGTCAGATATGGGCGATTAGGATGCTTGAGCTCAAAACCTGAGCTTCTGGCGGCCCGCGTGACAGCACTGGAGAACAACGCCTTTCCAACCCCTGCTAACAATCAACCGTTTCCTGTCGGGCGACTCTGACGCCTGCCACGAATATAGGGCCTATATCAAAGTGCCACCCAGTTTAAGGGTTAAACTCAGGGAAAGTTCCGAGTACAACCTGAAGCGCGAAGTAGCAGGTGCTTGTGTTGAATGGATTTGCTACCCATCGCTTGAGCCTAGGATAGAACGTGAATTCGCTCTGTCAAGAGGACGCTCGCGTGCGCAACCTGTTGCGACCAGAAACTGTCCGAGGCGAAATAAGCATTTAATTAATTATTGAGAATCCTGTTGCTCGCTGCCAGAGGGTAGATCCAAAAAGTCCACTAAGTAGAATATCCAAAGGCTACAAAAAAAGCGCAGTAATTTCATTAGGTTGCGGCCTGTTGCGCGCAGGAAACCTAATCTACTAAGTGTACTATTTGAGCGAGTTTTTCCGCCTCTCCTGCCCCTCGTCAAGTATGATTTTATTCAGATGGTTTCAGACCAGCGGTGCGAGTCCTCAAGGCCATCCTTGTCACGGCAACAGACAATCTCCATTCCCAAGGCCGTCATTTAAAATCGTACTGCTCCACTTTCTCTAGGGAGGGCCGTATTTGATTGCGTGCCAGCTGGCTCCACAGGCATTCTGAAAGAAGCATGCCGCCCCCTGTGGACGGTTGACGTACGCACAGTCCAAATACAATAATCAGGAAGCTTAAAATGGCCGTCAGCAATATACCTGCTCCAGCTACTAAAACTAAAACGGGCACGAAGGCGTGGTTCAGCAGAAGTCGTCTGTCCCCCGCCCACAAAAGACTCGTCAGTCTCAGCCAATTCCAGGCAATAGGCTGGTTTTTCACGGCAGTAGATTCTATGGCCGAAGGTTCCTACCTAGACCAGTTGAACGCGATGTACGCTTTTGACAGAGAAGTCGATCAATTTTGCTTAGCGGATTTTGCTGCGGTACACCTACTGACCTCCGCAACGTGGAACGATAGAGTAGTAGCTGCTTGGTGTTTGGTTGGTGCGGATCAGCGAGCGATTGCCAGGCTATTTGTGGCAGACGACGCACACAACTTTTGGCCCGACACGCAATTCTGTAATCCTGGTTGGGACGAATATGTTCAAGCGAGGCTCGCCGCTATAAACGCAGGCGAGACGGAGCATTCTCAGTTTAATATTGTCAGTTTTGTTGGTCAGCCTGCCCGTGACCGCCTTGATTTTGCGCCGTAGTAAACAATGCCAGTGATGCAGCGGTGTACTCCGCCGGAACGCCCCCCCCCGCCTGCGGCCGATGAGGTCTTTCGACTCGCTGCAGTCGTACAGTACCCACGCTGTGGAGCTGTTGAGCACTTGGCAGCAGACCACGCTAGAAAACTTGTTGAGGGACGCCTAGACGCCCCGCAATCAGCTGAGATCGAGACGGAAGTCACCTCACCTAGGGCGTCAGAGAAGGCACACGGCCAACTGGGTGGGTGTACAAGGGGGCGGCAGTCTTGGCAGCCCTGAGCAGAATCAGGCTCGACATCTGACACGCCTCTAGAACGTTGTTCACTGGCAATCAGGCGACAAATCCATGCTCCAAGCGCCTGATAAACTCGATAACCGTGTCAGTCTCTAGTCTAGTCGTGACCATACCGGCAGGAGCCTTGCCGCCAAAGGCTTGCAACGGACGTGACATCCAGCGCGTGGCTGCATCACAATCGCCGTTATACAGGCTCTTTGCGGCGTTTAGTACTTCCAGGTAACGGTCGTGTTGATCGGGTGACAAGGTGCTCATGAGTACGCTCCTTCTGCGGTCTGATCCTAGACTACACCATCGCCATCCGCTCAATGTCTCCCCCTTATAGGCGAGCCTGGTGCCAGTTTCAGGCGTGCCTATTACTACGATCCCTGCAGGTGGTTACGTTGGCC
The DNA here is from genome assembly GCF_009933855.1 of Pseudomonas sp. SG-MS2. Taxonomy (NCBI): domain Bacteria; kingdom Pseudomonadati; phylum Pseudomonadota; class Gammaproteobacteria; order Pseudomonadales; family Pseudomonadaceae; genus Pseudomonas; species Pseudomonas sp. SG-MS2. Next base: position 7,344 of record NZ_MOMO01000161.1, read on the forward strand.
TGAGGCCGGCGTCTCAGGAAATGTGTAAATCAGTTTTTTGACGTGTAAAGCGGGGTGGTTTACACATCAAAAAATTGGTTTACACACCGAGTCGAGGGCGGTTTCAAGCTAGATCTTCATTTCTCTCCCGGATTCCCTCCCCGTCTCCCACTGCGTATCGGCACGCTTTGACTCAAGTCCACAACACCATACTTTCGTCATTCGCATGCTCGCTGCAATCGCTCAGCAAACAGAGGCAGATAAAGCTCAGACTCGGCTATTTGCCACCAAACCTTGTTCTCATCCTTGTCGGTGAAGGCCAGCAGATCGTGCGCCAGAAAGACCTCAAAGCCCGCCCTCGCGACCTTATCTTTGGCGGTGAGCTCGTAAAGCCCGGCTTGGGCAAGTAGCTTTTTGACGATCAGCGGCAGCAACCAGGCGGAGAACATGAGGTGGTTATGGCGAGGCCAGATGCTTCCCTTCTCACCATTTGCGGGGCCATGAGCTGCGGCGTTACGAGCGGCACAGAAATCGTGAACCCAGGCGTCGAGCGGGCGATTTACATGCTTGTCCCAGTGCTTGCACCACCACTGTTCGTCCAGGCTCCCTTTATGCCAGATGGGCGGGTTCGGTAGCTCATCGAAGTGTTCGTTGATGGCTCTGCGGAAGGCAGCTTTGTCATGCGGAACGTCAAGCAGCGTGTCTATGGCAACCCGCATCAGGATCAGCTCGGATCGTTCATCTATGGATGACGCATCGGTATTGGCTCTGAGGAAAGAAACGACCGCCTCGTCGATACGTTCCTTAAGTTCCCCAACAGGTAGCTTGAGTAGTGCGTCAAGCAGTGGGATGTCGAGCGTAATCCGCGAGCTGTTGTCGACGTGGTACGGCCGAATGAACTTGAGCCCTCCCCTACCCGCCAGCATGTTTTGTGTTCCACCGTCACGCCGGCGCGTGGTCATACAGGAATGAGCTGGTGACGCGACATCAAACCGCTGCGCAACGACCTGGAGTGTGTCGGCGTTGCAATAGTCGGAAGTTGAGCACAACGACCGACCTACCAGGGCAGAGAATGCGAGATACGAACACTGAACCAGTCGCTGTTGGATCTGGGCATCCGAGGCTTCAAGGCCCGGTGTGTCTTCGTCCCAAATGATGACCGCGGCTTGCTGGATCGGCTGTGAAGGCTGAGAGCCGAAACCTCTGTCGCCGTAGTTGCCTAGTACGCCGTCGAAAGCTTCCTGCGGTATGCCCAGCAACTCACCCGGAAGTCGACCTCGCTCATAAGGGATCATGCGTAGGTCTGCGATCCGCAGCTCTTTGGCAGCAGATACCCACGGTAGAAAGAACACAACTGCCATAGCCCCTCGCTTCACTTGGTCATAAGATTGAAGAATCTTAGCTCAGTGATGAGTGATCAAATGGGACTGATTTCTTCCGCAGGGCTGAGTGACTAATCCCATGTCGAAGGCGAGAAATTCTAAAACGAAAAAAGCCCCGAAAGGGGCTTTTGTGTGCGTGCAAAAATCATCCTGATAGTTACACGAGTCCGAGAAGGCACGTCAGAGACGTCAGTACCACACCTATTAGATTGGAGCACTCCCCGGACTTTTATACTGTATGTAAATACAGTGTAAAAGTCAACCTCCGTTACAAGCCACGACCGACCCTACTGTCGAGGCGGATCAATTCACGTGGCAGTCTCGGTCTGCACACTCTCCAGCTTTCGCGTGAACGTAATGAGGGAGCGAAACACAACCAGGGCGGCACCTTGAAATACCAGGACGCCAGCTTTACCGCGGGAAACCGTGATACAAGGTGTGCTGCCAACCCTACTAGGATTCGCTAATCATGAAAGAGCTACGGACAGCCGCTGAAGTCCTTGAGCGCCTCAGCCATAACCAGGATGCATTACGCGCCGCCGTCGAAGAGCTAGCCAAATGGGTTGGTGATCGAGGAGCAAGCAGTGTGGTAGAAAATGTGAATGGTGCTCTGACGACTCTCGACGACAACATCGACGCCGTGCGACAAGGCATCGCGGAACTAGTAGCGGCGAGCGTCAAGCAATAGGTGGGCTCAAAATCTGTGTCTCTGCGCGCATGATCGCTACGGCTCGGGCAGTGAGCGGTACCACTCAGCATAGGGCGTGCTTACAGCCTTGTGGCGGTTGTAGTCCGGGCTGCCGTCACTCCACCATACCGGGCCCCTCTCCCCTATTGCCCTCTTCGCCTGATCTACTTCTGCTCGAGCTGTGCGCAACTGATCTGCATGATTTGTTGCCTTCGCTACTTTGACGGCTCTCCGCGCCTCCATCAGCATCTGCACCAACTGCTGGCGCTGGTCATCAGATAGCGCGGGATTGCTGCAGCGCCATAACTGACCTTTGACTACGAAGTAGCGACCGTCTGGTTTCGTATGGCGCATTAAGCAGATCTCGTGAGCTGATACTTCAAAGACATCACAGACGACTCACAAGCTGCACCAGTGAGATACAAGGATCGCTACATGGCGTTAATCGTCAATCGATAAAGTGCTTAAAGCCACGCTGACTCAGTGAACAAGACGGGGGTGGTGAGTCCTCATCCGTCCTTGGGAGTACATTTGTACTCCATCACTATTCCGGTCACTAAGTCCCTAACAACCTCCACTCGTGACTAGGGCAAGCATGCACGTGGGGCGCTTTGTTCGCCGGTGAAGCCAGACCCAGGAACACTGAGGGCTGGACACGGCCTGCAGCACGGCTGTGTGAACCATGCCCTGACTGCGTCTGGGTCTTGGCCCTCCGGGCTTACATCCTCGTGCTAGCGCACTCCGTTTGGCTCATGGCTTCGATTCATGAGTGCCCGGGCAGACATCATGCGACGTGTTGCGGCGACGCTTGCTCCATGGGCATCATGAAATAAAACAACAACAATAAAGGCAGCACCTATGACCTCCCCGATCGCCACCGTATTCGCCTTCATCCCGCAGCAGACTCTTGCCTCGAAAGCTCCCCAATGTAGCGACGAGCTGGACAGCCAAGTGGTATCGATCTTCCAGGCGATTGGTATTTCCTATTCGATCCTGGACAGGATGATTGCCCACGACGCCGGCTGTGCAAATGCGGCTGCGGAATTCTTCGTTACAACGCTTATGAAGGACGGCTGGTCATCGAACACATCGCACCGGTTGGTGACAGAGACCGACTGGCAGCACCGGATGTATCGAGCATGGAGCGTTTTGAACGCCGAGAACCGCGGGATCGCAACGGCGCTCGACTATGAGGTGTACCAGAACTATTGGCCAAATCTGGAGTTTTGCGCGGATGGGTTTGAAGGGAAGATGGAGCGTTGGATCGCCTGGGCTTGAAGGCGACGCACTGTAGATCGCTTGCTCGGTCACCTGTCACTGACAAGGCATTTTGAAAAATACGAGCCCCCTACTCTCCTGAGCGCTCAAGCCTCGGTCGAGCAAGCTCATGACCGGGGACGTGCTCGATCCAGGTGATCCCCCCCGGTTCGAAATGATCGAATACCAGTCACGGAAAGCCTGCACGCACGATCACATTCAACACTAGGCAGGCCACCTGGGAAATTGCACCTGACTTGACCAAGCGTTTTCATCCCACTTGACCATCTGGTTGCATTCGACTTTACCAGCCATTTGCATCGGGCTTGACCAGCGCACGGGTATGCCTTGACCAGCAGGTATCGACCCATAGCTGCCTTCGCTAAGGGCCGCTAACGGCCAGAAGCGGCCGCTCGATTTCTTCCTATCAAACGCGAGCGTTAGGTCTGTTTCTTAGCACTTGCTCAGGGCACGGATAAAGTCCTACCGCCCACCTTATGTGATTGATGAACAGACCTCATGAACCCTTGCCGATTTAACCGTCTAGTCCCCGCTCGGTAGCTCGCTTACTGTTCTCCCAACATCAAATGTCGGGAGATCCAGATGCACAAGCGCACACTCGGAAACAGTTCACTTGAAGTATCAGCTCTGGGCTTGGGTTGCATGGGCTTGAGCCATGGCTACGGCCCGGCGACTGATACACAACAGGCCATTGCGCTGATCCGATCGGCGTTTGACCGGGGCGTAACGTTCTTCGATACCGCCGAGGTTTACGGCCCCTACCTGAACGAACAGGTGGTGGGCGAAGCCCTGGCACCGGTGCGCGATCAAGTGATCATCGCCACCAAGTTCGGCTTCACCTTCGGCGAAGACAATAAGCAGCAGATTCTCAACAGCCGCCCCGAACACATCCGGGTCGCGGTCGAAGGTTCTTTGCGTCGACTGAAGACCGATTACATCGACCTGCTTTACCAGCACCGCGTTGACCCGGCCGTGCCGATCGAGGACGTCGCCGGCGTGGTGAAAGACTTGATTGGCGAAGGCAAGATCAAGCACTTCGGCCTGTCGGAAGCCGGTGCGCAAACCATTCGCCGTGCACACGCGGTGCAGCCGGTCGCAGCGCTGCAAAGCGAATACTCATTGTGGTGGCGCGAGCCTGAGCGGGAAATCCTGCCGACGCTTTGGGAGTTGGGCATCGGCTTCGTGCCGTTCAGCCCTTTGGGCAAAGGTTTTCTTACCGGCACGGTGTCGGCAGATACCACCTACGGCAGCGATGATTTTCGTAGCATCGTCCCGCGCTTCAGCCAGTCGGCGCTGCAAGCCAATCAGGCCCTGGTGGTGTTGATCCGCGAGATAGCCGCGCAAAAACAATCCACACCCGCACAGATCGCGCTGGCATGGCTGCTCGCGCAGGCGCCGTGGATTGTGCCGATTCCGGGGACGACCAAACTGCATCGCCTGGAAGAAAACCTCGGCGGCGCAGACATCACCCTCGAAGCCCTCGAACTGAAGGCAATTGATACAGCGCTGGCGCAGATCCGCATCGAAGGCGAGCGGTATCCCGAGGCACTCAAGGCGCGAGTCGGTCGATGAGCAACGATCACGATCCGCTGCGGCGCACGGTGATCGCCGCACTGGCCAGCGCCCCGCTGCTGTCGCTCGCCGACACGCAAGGCGCCAGTGAAACACCACGCTCAGGCTCGCGGATTCTGGTCGCGTACTTCTCGCGCTCGGGTAATACCCGCGTTGTTGCAGGGCTGATCCAGCGTGGGCTGGGTGCCGATCTCTTCGAGATTCGCCCGGCCCACGCCTACCCCGAGGACTATCTGCAAACCGTGGAGCAGGCGCGTCAGGAGCGTGACACCGGCTTCGAACCCGAGCTGCAACACACGGTTCACGCCCTCCGCGACTACGACACGCTCTATCTCGGCTTTCCGATCTGGGGTGAGACCGCCCCACCCATCGTGCGCGCTTTTCTCAGCGCCCACGACCTGACCGGCAAGACCCTCATCCCCTTCAATACCCACGGCGGTTACGGCTTGGGCAACAGCCGCAGCGTGCTGGTCGAGCACGCGCCGAAGGCCAGGGTTCTGGAAGGTTTTGTGATGGAGAGTGAGCAGGAGCGTAAGACCATGGAACGCGTGAACGGCTGGCTGAGCGATCACCCCCTCACGCGTTGATCGAATTCAGTACGGAGTGACATTATGAATATCCGCACGTTGGGCAACGGCCTGCAAGTGTCCGCACTGGGCCTTGGCTGCATGAGCATGACCTCGGCCTATGGGCCGGCTGCCGACAAAACCGGCATGATCAAGCTGATTCGTTCGGCCCACGAGCAAGGCATCACCTTGTTCGACACCGCCGAAGCGTATGGCCCGTTCGCCAATGAAGAACTGCTGGGCGAGGCCTTGCAGCCGATCCGCGATCAAGTGGTTATCGCCACTAAGTTTGGCTTCGATATCGACTTGCACACCGGCGCACGCAGCGGCGGCACCAATAGCCGTCCGGAGCATATCCGCGCGGCGGTCGAGGCGTCGTTGAAGCGTCTGCGCACCGATTGCATCGACCTGCTTTATCAGCATCGCGTTGATCTACAAGTCCCCATCGAAGACGTCGCCGGCACCGTCAAGGAGCTGATCGCCGAGGGCAAGGTCAAGCATTTCGGCCTGTCTGAAGCGGGTGTGGAAACCATCCGCCGGGCACACGCGGTGCAAGCGGTCACGGCGGTGCAGAGCGAATATTCGCTGTTCTGGCGAGGCCCGGAGCTGGAACTGCTGGCAGTGCTGGAAGAACTGCGGATCGGCTTCGTACCGTTCAGCCCGCTCGGCGCCGGTTTCCTCACCGGTCAGATCGATGAGCACACGCAGTTCGACGCCAGTGATTTCCGCAACGTCGTCCCGCGCTTTTCCCCTGAAGCCCGCAAGGCCAATCTGGCGCTGGTCGACGTGGTGAAAGCCGTCGCGCATCGCAAACACGCCACACCGGCGCAAGTGGCGCTGGCTTGGTTGCTCGCACAGAAACCGTGGATTGTGCCGATCCCGGGCACGACCAAGCAGCATCGGCTGGAAGAGAACCTGGGCGCAGTCGAACTGCAATTGACCGATGAAGATCTGCGCGAGATCAACGAACAGATGGCGCAGATTGAAGTGCACGGTGAACGCCTGCCGGAATCGGCACTGAAGATGACCGGACTCTGAATCTGCCCAGCGCGGCGCCACGTGCGGCGCCACTTTCACGTCTGACCGGAGTTGACCCGATGAACCGATTGATCGCACCACTCGTTGCTTTGTCATTCATGGCAGCAGAATCCCAGGCCGCCAGCGAAATCCGCGTTACACCGAACGGCTCGCAGCCCTCGATCAAGGGCGCGGCGGAAAACTTTACCGGCACGGTGCGCGTTGATGGCCTGTTTAAGGGCGAGCCGCCGGCGCGTGTCGGCGGCGGCACGGTAACCTTCGAACCTGGCGCACGCACGGCGTGGCACACCCATCCGCTGGGGCAAACGCTGATCGTCACCGCAGGCGTCGGCTACGTGCAGCAAGAGGGCGGCCCGCGACTGGAAATCCGACCGGGCGACACTGTCTGGATTCCGCCGCACACCCGTCACTGGCATGGCGCCACGGCCAGCAACGGCATGACCCACATCGCCATCGCTGAAGCCGAAGACGGCAAGACCGTCACCTGGGCGGAACAGGTCTCGGAGGCGCAATACGCCGGACAATGAAATTACGGAATGTGTCGAAGCTGCTCACCCGGCACCTTTGTCGTAGACCGTCATCCGACCTCCAAGCCCCATACCAGCAGGGTCGCGCAGGAATTGCAGCGGTTATGGCAATGTTGACTCATGAGTTCTGCTCAGAAGTCCATGCGCGATTTCAGGGTTAATCGAAACAACCATCCTCCGTACGATCCAGCGACACCGCAGTGACCCGCACTGGATGGAGCTTTCACGATGACCACTGACACACGCAACAGCACTGCCTTCCCCACACTCATGGCGCTTTGTCTGGCCGTAGGGGCGATGTTCAGCGTTACCACTCAAGCAGCCGAGGCATCGCAGACCATGGCCAGCACGTCCGCCAGCGCCGCCACCTTGTCGCGCAAACAACAAACGATTCCTCTGATCGCCGCATCCATGGCGACCAGCGACATGTCCAGCCTCAACACCGCGCTCAATCAAGGGCTCGATGCCGGCCTGACCATCAGCGAAACCCGAGAAATTCTGGTGCAGCTGTACGCCTATGTGGGCTTCCCGCGCAGCATCAACGCCTTGAACGAGCTGATGACGGTGGTGCAGGCGCGCAAACAGCGCGGGATTGAGGATGCGCCGGGACGTGAGCCGAGCGGGGTAACTCCGATCGGGGATGAGTTGCTGGCCGCCGGCACCGCGAATCAAACCAGGATCTCCGGTGCCCCGGTCAAAGGCCCGGTGTTCGAGTTCGCTCCGGTGATCAACCGGTTCCTGCAAACCCACCTGTTCGGCGACATCTTCGAGCGCGACAACCTCGACTGGCAAAGCCGCGAACTGGCGACCATCGGGGCGCTGGCGGCGACGCCAGGTGTCGAACCGCAATTGCGCTCGCACATGGCGGCGAGCTTGCGTGTCGGTCTGAGCATTGCACAGTTGCGCGAGGTCACGGAACTGCTGAAAAAACACGGCGATACGCAGACGGCGGAACGTGCCAACACCGCGTTGGCCCAAGCCCTCGCGGCTTCGGTGAAGTGATATGAAACCTGCAAAGCATCTGCTCAGCATCACGCTGTTGAGCCTGTTGGCGGCCTGCGCGAACCACCCCGATGGCGCGTTACTGATTCAACAACAAGGCAGCTTCGCCGCCGGCGGAACGGTGACCACGGCACCGGGCACCTTCAACCCGCGCCAACCGATGACGCCCAACGGCCAGACCTACCACGGTGACCACGCCTACGCCTTCTATCAAATCCCGGTGGATGCGCGAAAACTGCCCATCGTCATGTGGCACGGTGCGGGTCAGTTTTCCAAGACCTGGGAAACCACCGCCGATGGTCGCGAAGGCTTTCAGAACATTTTTCTGCGTCGCCACTACGGCGTCTATTTGATCGATCAGCCACGGCGTGGTGATGCCGGGCGCAGCATGGTCGAAACCACAATCAAGCCTGTGCCTGACGAACAACTGTGGTTCAACCAGTTTCGTATTGGTCTGTGGCCCAACTACTTCAACGGCGTGCAGGTGCCTCGGGATGCACAAAGTCGCGAGCAGTTTTTCCGCGCAATGACGCCGAATACCGGGCCGTTCGACATGGGCGTGGTCTCTGATGGCGTGTCAGCTCTGTTCGACAAAATCGGCCCGGGGATTTTATTCACCCATTCACAAGGTGGCGGGCCGGGCTGGTTGACGGCGATCAAGAACGACAAGGTCAAAGCCATTGTGGCGTTCGAGCCAGGCAGCAGCTTCGTGTTCGCTCAAGGTGAAGTGCCTGCGCCGATTCCTAGCGCGTTCGACACGGTGCAAGGCGCGGCGGTGCCGATGGAGCAATTCATGGCCCTCACGCGCATTCCCATTCTGATCATCTACGGGGACAACATCCCGGAACAGGCGATCGACCTGCCCGCTCAGGACAGTTGGCGCGCACGCCTGAAAATGGCCCGGTTCTGGCGTGACGCGGTCAATCGCCACGGCGGTGATGTGCGACTGATCCACCTGCCGGAGATCGGCATTAATGGCAATACCCACTTCCCCATGTCGGATCTGAACAACGTGCAGATCGCTGACTTGGTCGCGCAATTCCTCAAAGAAAGCCAGCTGGACTGACCCAAACACTTTTGCAACTGCCACCCTTTTGATTGCTCAGGAGCTTCACGTGAAAAACACTTTCAAAGCAACGTTCATGTCGGCATTAGTCGGCCTCTCGGCAGGCGAAGCCTTGGCCGCCGATTACAAAAAGAGCCCGTTCACCCTCGCCTACGACGGCGCGATCAGCAAGAACGAACCGGGCAAGGTCAATATCCATCCGGTCAGCTACAAGCTCAACGGTCTGGATATCGCCGCCAACGTATACACCCCGGCTAACTATGACGCGAAGAAGACCTACCCGACCGTGGTCGTTGCACACCCCAATGGCGGCGTGAAAGAACAAGTCGCCGGTCTGTATGCCCAACGCCTGGCCGAACAGGGCTACATCACCATCACTGCCGATGCGGCGTATCAGGGTGCCAGCGGAGGTCAGCCGCGCAGCATCGATAAACCGGCGTATCGTATCGAAGACATTCACGGCATGGCCGACTTCATCAGCCAGTTTGCCGGCGTCGATGACAAGCGTCTGGGCCTGCTCGGCATCTGCGGTGGAGGTGGTTATTCGTTGGCGGCAGCGCAAACCGACAAACGCTTCAAATCGCTGGCAACAGTGAGCATGTTCAACTCGGGTCGGGTACGTCGCAACGGCTACAACGACTCGCAAATGGACAGCATTCAGCAACGCCTGCAACAGGCGTCAGCAGCTCGCGTGCAAGAAGCAGCCGGCGGCGCGGTGCTGTATTCGGGCGATGCCAACCTCACCGACGAGCAGATTGCCAAACTGCCCTTCGAGCTGTATCGCCAAGGTTATGAGTACTACTGGAAGACCCACGCGCACCCGAACTCGACCTTCAAATACACCACCAGCAGCCTGATCGACTTGATGCGTTTCGACGCCACTGACCATATCGATCTGATCAACCAACCCTTGCTGATGATCGCTGGCAGCGAGGCCGACAGCCTGTACATGACACAGGACGCCTTCCCCAAAGCCACCGGCACCACCGACAAGGAGGTATTTATCCTCGACGGCGCGACGCACATCGAAACCTATTGGGTGCCACGTTATGTCGATGCCGCAATTGGCAAACTGACCGCGTTTTACGCCCGCACCCTATAATCAAAAATCTCTTGGGGGGTCGCGCCTCGATGCGCAACCTGCTTTCATGGATTAATCCCGCGCCCCTCATGAGAGGTTCTCATCAATGTCCCGCGCCAATCTCAACGACCTGCAAGCCTTCGTGATCATCACCCGCGAAGGCAGTTTCACCCGCGCGGCCGCCCAGCTTGGCGTCTCGCAGTCGGCGCTGAGCCACACCATGCGCGCGCTGGAAAGCCGATTGGGCGTGCGCCTGCTGACGCGTACCACCCGCAGCGTTTCGCCGACCGAGGCGGGTCAGCGGCTGTATCAATCGATGGCGCCGAGGTTCGATGAGATTGAACTCGAACTGGCTGCGGTCAGCGAGTTTCGCGACACCCCGGCAGGCAATGTGCGGATTCAAGCATCCGAACATGCCGCCAACAATATTCTGTGGCCCAAGCTTTTAAAGGTGCTCCCCGACTATCCGGACATCAAAGTCGAAATCACCGTCGACTACGCCCTATCCGACATCGTGGCGCAACGCTATGACGCAGGTGTACGCCTGGGCGACCAGGTAGCCAAGGACATGATCGCCATTCCCATCGGGCCGCCCCTGCGCATCGCCGTCGTGGGGTCACCGGAGTATTTCAAACAGCGGCCAGTACCGACGGTGCCTGGTGATCTGGCGGCGCAAAATTGCATCAATCTGCGCCTGCCCACCCATGGCAGCCTGCTGCAATGGGATTTTGAAAAAGATGGCCATGAACTGAAGGCCCGTGTCGAAGGGCAATGGACGTTCAACAGCAGCGTGCCGATCCTGCGTGCGGCCGTGGCGGGATGTGGCTTGGGTTTCTTGCCCGAGGATATGGTGGCGAAGGAGCTTGCCGACGGCACCCTTGTGCGGGTGCTGGAAGATTGGTGCCAACCGTTTGCCGGTTACCATCTCTATTACCCCAATCGCCGTGAACATTCATCAGCATTTGGCGTTGTGGTTGAAGCGTTACGCTACGAGCGCTGAGTCATCGACCTTCAAGGTGTCTGAATTTTACCCGCCTCATAAGCCGGCGAATAAGCAGATGGTTTTGATCGATTGCAGTCTTACGCGACCGGCTGCTATGGGTCGATTTCTGCCGGTCAAGACGTACACTTGTGCTGGTCAATGCACTAGCCCACGCAAATGACCAGCTTTGTAGAGCTGGTAATCGATGGCAGCTGATAGAAATGGCCGGCCTTAAGGCGAATGCGTTTGGGATGATAGCTCACCGCCATCTTCGCCTGCGAACCCTTTGTTCACCAGGCAAGAGCTAGGCCCTAGCTTACCTCTTCACGATCCGCACATTGATGGCCTGTAGCCCCACACCTATACTCGAGGCACCATATACAGGAGCATCAAATGTCCAGACTCGCCGAATTCCGTGCTTTGGAGCAAAAACTGGCTGCACAGCTGGCCGAACTCGAGACCCTCAAAAACGATGATGGCCTGAAGCGCGAAATCGAATTTGAAAAAAAGCTCCGTAGCCTGCTCTCGGAGTATGGCTACAGCATGCGCAATATCGTAGCCATTCTTGACCCACAATCTGCCAGTCGACGTGCACCAGCCGCTGTGGCTGAAAAGTCCAGCCGCAAGCCTCGTCAGCTCAAGGTCTACAAGAACCCTCACACAGGCGAGCGCGTCGAAACCAAGGGTGGTAACCACAAGACATTGAAAGATTGGAAAAGCGAGTATGGTGCCGACGAAGTCGAGAACTGGTTAGCTAAGTGAATCATCATGAGCAAAAAGGGGGCCTGTGAAGGCCCCCTTTTTTATTTACCCAGAACAGTGATGCCTCTCTGGGCGACCCAACAATTCCCGCCTACTGCACGTTCCAGGTATAGCTAGAACTCCCTGCCCGCTCTAAGGCCACCGCACCAACTCCAGCTCCTTGAGCCGGATGGCCATCGCCGAGTCTGAGACACCGAATTGCTGGGCCAGTGACACCAGGTGCTGGTTGTTAAATCGGGTGCATCGCGCCAGCGCCAGCTCACGTTCTCCCGACTCTTTCGGGGAGTAGAGAAGCCGATCCGGATTGTTGGGGTCGAGGTGATAGGCAATCACGTCACTGAAGCGCAATTGCCCCTTGCAACAGAACATGAACTCGAACCGTTCTCTCACCAGCTTCTGAGGCATTAGGAAGCAGGCGGCGAAGCGATCGGCTTGTCTCTCTGCAGGTGCACGTGGTGTTTGCAGATGACTGCCGTCAAAAGCGCGGTCGCGGTGCATGATAGTGTCTTCGTGGAGCACAAGATGGCCGATCTCATGCGCGCCGGTGAAGAGCTGGACTTTGTCACCAAACTCAGTCGCGACGGCGATCTTGTTCGATTGACGGTCAATCAGGCCCGCGATACGAGTACCGGCGTTGTGCCGATTGAAATGGGTGTCTCCCAGGGTGGGATGCTCATGGTAGTCGTAGCCGCAGACCATGGCAGCGATCCGGGGGCTGCGCATCATCATCGGCGGAACATCTTGATCTGGCCACAGGTAACGGCGATCACGGTAAATCTGCATGAGCAGATCGGTCGCTGCTTTCTCGATATGGGCTTCGTTCATGGCAAAACACCAGATGTAGGCTCTCAAGCACAATTTAGCCCAATATGTAGTGCTTTCAATATGTGCCTAACCCAATATATAGGTTTTGCCGATGAACGGTACGGCTGGTACTGGCCCGCTAAACTCCGATGGGTTCCGAGATCCCTTATAAGATCCGAGCTCTCGTTAGGAACCAGCCACGCTATCGAAACCCATGGTATTTCCTGTCCTGCGACCAAGGAACATAGTGGACTGGGTCGATCTCGGTGCTGAAGCGGACTCCCTGGATTTTGTGAATCACAATGCCGTCTCGAGCTAGACGTAGGCTTGGCTCCGGCGGAGGTACCAGAGGGACGTACCGGGAGGATTGATCTGAGTCTTTAGGTTCCGCTTCCCAGTACTCTGGGTAATACACCAACCTATCTTCATCCGGTTCCCAGAGACTCACATACTCAGCCTTTTGTGTGTCCTCGAGCCTTTCTACCCCACTGGCCTTGTTGAAAAGAATGACGTTCTGCCCCAGTGACGTATCCTGTTGCACCTGCACAGAGGGAAATAAGATACCGTCGAGATTCAGCTTTTCATGGGTTGCAAGGAAATCGGCAATAGCTTGCGTGATCAGATACCCGCTTTCCGCCGAGTCCGGCATAACTGGCATCGTCAGCTGGCGCTGTAAGTCTTTCAGAAACGCGCAGCGTTCGGTGAGGCTCCTGCGAATTGGATTGAAGTAGCTCAACCCCCGATGCGGACGCATTGAAGCCAGGTCGTTCAGGTTGAGAAGCCTCAGAGGCCGGATTACGTCGAACCGCGCGGTAACTACCATGCTGCCAACCGGAGGGCGCACCTCCGCAATTGCCGTGTGGTCATCTGTTGCGCCGTAAAAAACCGAAATTCCCTTGGCGTTCATTCGGCCAGGAGATCCCTTGCCTCCTGGTACCGGGCCGAGATGCTTTTCAGGGTGAGTCAGCGCTTCCTCCATGCTCTGCTCATCCTGGAACACCCTACCCCGTTGGAATGACGAGATTGGATAACCTTGGCCTGCGATCACAATGGCTGAACGGTCGTCCATCGAGCGCAGATCTTCTATGCCGTCGAAGACCATGGTCAGGATTGACCCCACTAAGGGATTTGCCAGTCGGGATTCAAACTGAAGACTGTGCTCCATTTTTCGCCAGCCTACCGTCAATTCCGACGAGGCCTCAGTCTCTTCGACGAAATAGGGGGTCGTCGTCATTCTCCGAGTAGCTCCAGGACTCGAGCAGGCGGTCATGGATATCAGAAATTAGGGCCTGATCGGCACCTAGCATGTGCTCCAGGACATCATACAAACTGACGCCGACGGGAGGATAGCCGTGATGAATCACTGAGCCGGGTTGTTGGATAGCCCGGTACGAGGCATGGATTGCTGTTTCGCAGAGTTCTACCAGCTCTTCCATGTCCATGACAGGGAGCTCTCGGTCGCAGTAGTCACACTCGCTGATATCGTTCTCCGAGGCATGATCCTGCAGGAAGGTTTCGGTAAGGCAATCGGTACACACTACTTGACGCATCATTTGCTCCTTGGATGCATTACACGACACCCTATCTACGTCTAGGCGAAGGCCTCTCGCTGATTTAAGCACTTACCCATCGGGTGCCGGCCTTGCCAATGGTTAGGAGCTGCTATCTTTACTGAAGCTCAGCTCCTCAACGGCCCCAAGTCAATCGCCAGGCAGCGAAGGTCAGTTACCTCTGCAACCATGGTGTCGCTGGCCTCGTGATAGGTGAAGGTGCCCAGGAAATAGAACGTTAAGTACCTTACCAGCCGTGCCTGATCGAGAAGTTCATTCACATAGCGCCTTGATCGGTGCTGAGTCATGACCTCATCAGAGACCTGGAGAGAGGCATCTTTTTCCGAAACCTTGTCATAGAAGTTGAATACGAAGCCGGCCCCTACCCGCGGCTCAATCCGCCCACCGCCGTTGTAGACGTATCCTGCAGTGTCAGGCCTGGCCCAAGCCACCTTCTTGAAGTACGAACGCAACGGTATCTCACCACGCCCTGTCACGTTGATCGTTACCTCGGGAAAGAGGTCTTTGAAGGCTTCGCGTGTGTCGTGGTAGTAATCCACTAGTTCACGCAGGTCACCGCTTCGATGCTTCCGATCGGATCGGGTGCCTTCTGCGCCGCCACCGCCCCGTCGACGATTGGCTCCAGCCTCGTCCTCGTCGCCTGGTGCTGCTCGAGGTGGACGTACCACGGGTTGCTCTGGCTGTGTCGGGGGAACAAAGATATCGATTACCGAAGTGAGTTGGCGTTTTGCCAAGCGTGTGCGGGTCTGTACTTCCGTCTCTCCGGGCAACGGCGCATCGCTACCTTCGTCCTCATCTGGCAGCATCCACTCGCAGTCCACATGATGGTCATAGTGCTCGTTGTCTTTGTAATGCGGAGATTTGACGCGCGCTTTTTCGGTCGGGTGGATGTAGTAATTGACGGCTGTGATTTTTGGCACCACCTTGAGCGCCCTGCATTCCGGCGATGAGCACTGGAACAGAAAACGGCTACGTGGCAGGTTTTGGTTGAAATAGGCCTGATGTGCACCGCCTATGGTTAACTCCTGGCCCAACTCCACACAGTACGCCCGGGTAATCCTTCGCTTCGTTCGCATCTCCAGCCTCAACGCAAAAGCTCGAGACTAACTCGCCCGGGTTAGAGCGCCAAGGCCCGAGCTAGAGCTGTCAGCTAATACCTTGGTCGAAGACGGTGTCATCGGAAAGGTGGCGTGGGCCGCAAGTCTTACGGGTTGCTGAGTAGATGAATGCGTGACCGCTTAGCCCATTCCTGGCCCGCTAAACCCGCCCGGTTTGGGCTTAGACTTAGGCTTTGGAGGCTCATAGCTTGTAGAGTCCAGCCAATTTTTCAAATCGCCAACCGAGGAAAACTCCATCATGAGTAACTCACCCCCGTCAGGGTGGTCAACAATCAGCTCGATCCCAGACTCACCATCGTCTTCCAGGCTCATCAGCCAGTCGGTGTAGCGCTCAAAGGTTACAAAGTCGGTTCCGAGATTGCCTGAGAGGAAATCCTCAACGAGATGCTTGTGCTTGAGCATCGGGCCATGATTCGGATTCTCCTCCACCAGCCCGGACTCCTCACCGAAGATGTGCTGATTGCAAACTTCGGAGTAGTAGGCGTTAAAATTCACCCCGCGTCTCTTCGCTGAGTTTACCACCTCCATTTCAGACCAACCCACGTAGTGGCACTCTAAGCTCAAGCTTCTCCAGTCCTCTTCTACATCCAGTATTCGGCAGAGCTTAAGGCGTCTCGACTTACGGACTTCATGCTTAATATCCGATTTTTCGTATTTGAATTCAACCATAAGTATTTTTGTATGATTGGTGAACAAATAGTCTGCACCGAGAACAGTATCTTGCCCGTCTAGAGAGCAGCGAGTGACCTGTCGACCAGAGTCCAACGCACGTTGCTCCATGTACTTGGAGAAAGCGTCAATTACGGATTGCTCGTGTTTTCTTTTCACTATTTTCCTGAATTGGTCATCAATTAACTTTGCACAGCCATGGGATGTTCACCTCCCAAGATTCGGGGCTATCGTCCCTGCTTTAAATACGACCAGCCAACGACCGCAATCGTATGTATTTACCCCGAGCACTGCTCATTTTGCGAGGCCAGTTTCATACTGGATGGCTGCGGTAGAGAAGCTTGCCTCGGCACTATCGTTCAGATCCAGCCCTCTCCAGTAAGGCATTGCCACCCACTTGAGGATGAACCACTAGGCCTACACCACGCTGGGTGAAAAGAAGTCGTCATCCTCCTCCTTGGGTCATGGATGGCACGAGACGGAGAACAGGCAATTCAAATGATACTATCTGAATGGCGCATTCTAGAGCCTCCAAAGGAAGAAAATACGAGCCAAAACGCGCCCCAGCGATTCTCCTGACCTATGACTACCTACGGGGCATAAGTATGGGATTCTCGGAACATATGACCAGCTTCTTGGCTCCTCTGGTCATCGCCACATAGAGGTTATTGGAATCCATCTGGCTAGGATTCAAAATCACGGCGATATCCGCTTCCAAGCCTTTGAGCAGTAGTGTGCTGCCAACAGCCCGACGAGACAATGGCCGCCCTAAAAGCCGATTCCGCTCACGAACTTGCAAGGCCGCATCTCTTAGGGAATGGGTGCCGGCCGCGGCCATCCGCAGGGCACTCAAGCACGCCCTGAAGACCTCAGGCCTGTAGACATGCGTTCCAGGTTGGGCACCAAAGCTTTCAAGTAAATGCGCGGCGGCAGCAAGGCTTGGTGCCTGATGGAAATCCACTGCGCTCCGTTCAATGGAGGTCGGCTCCGTGCGGTTACGACCACGCAGGATGATGTCCACTCGGCCCATGAGAGCGGCAGCTCCCACCCCTGTCATTACGTTCGTGGCCAGATGCACCAGCTCATTCAGCGCCTGGCCACAAGCTGGGTCAAAGGTTCTGGCGAAGCTAATCAGTTCGCTGAGCTCAACATTCTCAACCGCGGTTGCACCCGGTGTCTGACTGGACAGGCGAAAGCGGCTGGCTGGATTCGTTGAATCTCCGATGATCAGGGCTGACTCGCCGTCCCTGATACGAACCAAGGCCGCACTCCTCCGCTGGGCCTCAGCGGTTTCAGGTCGGATCGCAATCCACTCAACTTCCTGTGGTGCAGTACGTAGATCCACCCCTTCGCCTGCGGCCAAGGGTCGGCGTAGCTCGAGCAGCCATCGACCAAATGGCTCGGTATCGGCGCGGCGCCAGCGCCAAGGAGTGTCCAGGGTTCCGATCGCGGGAAAATGTGGGGTGACGTCAGCTTGCCAATTCACCAATGGATTTCCGCGAAACCCGAAAATCGCCTGCATCGGGTCACCAAGGACGTAGGTGGGAACATTCTGGGCAAGCCAGGCGATGATGATGTGCTGAGCCTGATTGCAATCCTGATACTCATCGACCAGTAGGCGTGAGTAGCTCGCCCGTATCACGGGTGCGATGTGACCGGCTTGCAATAGAAACCCAGCGGCGTTTCGAATGGCCGGGTAGTCCTGTGCGCGGTTTTCCAGCAGGAGAATTGCGGGGTCGTGCCCACTGCGTGCCGGAAATTTGCTGATCAACCTCATGGCGAAGCCGTCCAGGGTAGCGACCTGGTACTTTGAGGTCGGTATATGCGCACGTTGGAGTCGGGTGCGTAGCGCCGCCACACCTGCGTTCGTGTGGGTCAGAATTAATATGGGCTTGGCATCGGTGTGAGCCGCCAAGGTATCAGCGATCAACTGGGTTTTTCCGCAGCCCGCAGGTGCCGTCACGGAACCCCGCCGAAATGCGGGAAGATCGATTTCAGCCGGCATTTACCCACTCCCTGATTCCGTTGATGATTCGCTGGAAGCCTCCCTGAGCTGTCGGCAGATGCGGGCCAATAATGTCCTTCGCAATCGCTTGGTAAGTCGTCACCGATTTGTACCACCCCTTTGAGCGGATCCGCGAAGCGATCCCCAGCAAAACACGGGTTTGCTCAGAATACCCATTCCCGGCAGCACGATGCTCCTGGATGGCCTGTAGGCTTGATCGGCCATCGGATTTAGACTGGATGTGACCAACGACACGCTCGAGATCGTTCACTTCCAACGCTTTCGCGATCAACGCATCAATCGCCAAGTCAGGCAGGCTGGCGAACAATTCGTCCTCCAAGGCACGACCCTGGCCCCATGTCATGGCATGTCCGCCCCGATCCAGGAAAGCTTGGGCGACCTCCGGGGTAGGCGGTTTGTCTGCATCGACAAGAAGGAGTACGCGGTAACCGAGACCAAGTAATGCTGAACCCCGGTTGTAAACGTTATCCGTGGTACCGCCCCCAGCGTTTACATAAGCACATCCCCTGGCCAAAAAAGAATCATTGTTGGCGAAGCCCCAGAATTGATCGAGCCCTCGAATCAGTCCTACTTCGCTGGCCCCCTCACACACGATAACTTGCTTCGCCAGAAAGGCTTCAGGGTCAGCGCGCAGGGTGCTCTGTACGTCGTTGCTGGTGCCAGCAGCCAATACCAGATGCCGGTCGAGTACGTTGCGCACGACATACAATTGGTCACCTGAGAGTTCGCGCAGGGCGACTGGGGAGTGCGTGGTGATGAAGACTTGAAGTGGTTGCTGTGGATCCTTGGCGCCCATGGAGTCCAAGAATCTCACTAGACGGTGAGGTTCCAGTCCGTACTCAACCTCATCCACCAGGGCGATGGTCGCAGCGTCGGCTGCCATGCGCTGAAGGCCCGCCACCAGTAAACGTGACGATCCTGTGCCTAGAGAGCGAAGCGGTATGCCCGCACTGTTGTGCAGCGCAATAGCTCCGTCACCGATCGAAACCGCGTGGGCATCCAGCAGCGCCTGTGCGCCCTCTCCCACGGGAACGCCAAGATCTCGTGATGTTTGATTGACGATGTCCAATGGACGACGAAGTTGCGCGGACGCCTGGGCGCCGAAGTTCTCCCGGGCTTGCCTAGCTGCGCCCGCCAAGGCGCCACTTAGCTCTGGCCTGTCTTCGGTCAAGCGGTTGAGGATCGAGTTGCGGCTCCATGAGAGATTCATGTTGGCAAAGCTGCCGATCCGCGCCGGCGCAATCAGGGAGCGATCCTTCCACGCCAGACTTCTCTCGGTACCCACTTGGGCCGCGCGGTCTGAATAGAGCATCCACGTCGGTTCGAGATCGCCAGTGACCTGCAGTCTCAGGGTCACGACCGTTTCAAGTCCGACACCTGGCTCGTCTTCCACCACCGCTGTCTGGAGATTGAACCCCCGAAGGAAATCGCCATAGGCCTCCAGATTGATCATCGTCTCAGGAAGGCATCCCAGCGTGACGGAGATCGTGATGGGCACATTGACGTTCAAGCTGTAGAAGTCGGTGTCGCTGAACGACACGCTGCGTCGAGCACCGAGGCAGAAATCAATGGCATCCAGGATGCTCGATTTACCGCTGTCTCCTGGGCCAATCAGGCAGTTGACACCTTGGGATGGTGACCAATCGAGGGCTCTAATAGCGCGAAAGTGACGGATCTCGAGCTTTCGTATTCTGACCATGGGTACCGCCTCCTTGCGCCACGTCTTCGCGGGCCTGATTGGCGATACTAGCCCTATGGGGGCATCCCTGCAAAATGGGTTACCACTGTCAAATGACGGCAGGAAAATAATCAGCTCATGTATTTTTTTTTAAATTGGGCGTGTTTGTTTGTATTCAAAGCATAAGCGCAGCCAAAGGCTGCGAAGAAGACGATTTCCCCTCAGCCCCTACGGGGCAATGCAGATGCGAGCCTGGCAACCGAGACCAAATCTGGAAACCGTGAAAAGCAAAAACCGAACCGGCAAAACCGTGTGTGAACCTTGCAGATCACCTGCGGCTGCACATCACTCGCTTTTTTCTTGTCCTCAAATATAGAACTCCGTCTCGCGAAAAAAAATTCAAGGGAGCATGCAGGAAAATAGTTTAAATACAGAGAAAGTCACTGATTAAATTTGGTTAATTAGTGAAAACAACTAGATTTCGATGCGCGATGGTCACGGGCACTCCGCGCCGGGAAAGCTGCAGGCTTATCCCGATGCCGGCCTGAACAGGTTCTTCGTTAAGACTGGCGGGAAGGTATCTGTGGTACTGTCAGATGCTCTACGTCGGGTACTTCCGCTGAAAATAGTTTGCGGGCCTTTCTCGCCTGACATTGGCCAGGAGCATCTATGTCGCTGAAAGCAGCTTTCGCCACTGTATTGAAAGCGATGCGCATTAGCCGCGGGTTGACGCATAAGGATATGGCCTTAGCGAGCAGCCGTGGCTACATGCTGAAGCTGGAACACGGCCGATCAAGCCCTACGGTAGAGAAGCTGACTGCGATAGGTGATGCGATGGGGCTCAGCCCTTTGACGCTTTTCACACTGACGTTGAGTGTGGAGAGCGGTCAACCGATTGATACCCTGGTACAGCGGTTGAAAGCTGACGTTGCAGATCTGGAGGCCAATGGCGCGCTCAGCGGCCTAGTAGTCTCATCAGCGACTCCTATCTGCATAACAAAGCCCTCGTCGGCACGCCGGCACAAGGCTATTTACCCGTCATCTCAAGCTGAACTGTGCTTTACCGAGTAGCAGAGATTGAGATCGCCGAGTGTCAGAGTCCAAGGTCAATCGAAAACAGGATGTCCCTTAGCTCAACTGGAACGGCCTCCTCTTCTACAAGGCGTTTTAGCACCTGATAAATCAGATGTGACCGTAACTGTTCCCGGACAGGGATGTAGCTGCTGTCGGTGCGCGGCAAATCCGCGCTGGGCAGGACGCGCTCAAGCACTGCAAACGCTACGGCGCCAACGTCTTGCTTGTAGATGCGAGTCAAACTGTCCAGGCCCGGTTTACGGCGGTAGCTGGCGACTGCATCACCCACTATCGCCATGAGAGAATCACGATAGTGCTCAGCGGCGTACAACCACACCTGCGCTTCCTGCTCAACCTTCAATGCCCTGTCCTCCTCGCTTCCAATCGGCGCGCAATATTCGACCAAAGCGTGCTTGAGCGCCAGGGGTCGGGCTGCAGTTCAACCATCTAGGGATTTTCGGACATGCACATTCAACTTGATCTGAATCGTAACGATCGAGACGCACTGCTACGGCACTGCCAAGAGTTTGTTCCCGAAAGCGGAGATGCCCGTGAAGACGCCCGCCTGGCTGAGGCTTTGGAGGCGCTGATCGCTGCTTTGGAAGACGCTATTTGAAGTGCAGAAGAGACGTTGTCGAAAGCTGCCTCAATAGACCAGTTGAGGCGCCTGAGGTGCGAAGGAGTACATGTGTACTCTTGGGTTTAATCACCCATCGCGAGACACTACCAAGATGATGGCCTCACTGAAAATTGGGCGTATCAAGAGCAGCGCCGCGATCCCTTCACCTCCCGCAACACAGCCCTGACATAGCCATGTAAGCAGATGGCTCTGTTGGGGATCCGTTTAAGTAATCTCGCCCAGCGCTCCCTTCGTCTGTTCCGCTTGGCCCGCCTCGTAAAATCCGTAAGAATGTCATCTGGCCATTACCAACTGTACGGAATACTCATATGCCACGGAAGCGCAAAGGGAGCGGCGGCGGGCCGATCGCTCTGTACGCCTTGTTATTCGTTGTTGCCCTTTTGGCGCAGGTTCCAAAGCAAGCGTGGATCGCCCTTGGAGTTATCTTGGGCATAGGTGCGTTGGTATGGGCCGTCAGACGCGCCACCCAGGCAAAGCTCTACGCGCCTGAGGATGACATTGTTGCGGAGATCGCCGCTGAATCTCGACAGGCAACCTCCCCCAGTCTCAACGTCCAGTTCGGCACCGGTACCCGCGAGCGAGATTTCCATACTGTCCAAGTCGGTTCGTCCAGCGATAGTCAGAGCTACGCCATTCCAAAGCCAAGTGCAAAGCCCATGGGGGTTCGCTGGCTTGCAGAAGGTGAGTCCATCACCGTGGCCGGATTGGCTATCCCGGGTGGAATGCTCTACATCACCGAGCGGGCAACCCAGTTCGGTCAGACTGAACCGTCCCTGATTGATGCCACGCTTCGAATCGCACGCTCACCCATGAGCCTTACCGAGCGGCAGATGCCCTATTGGCCAAGTTACCGAAGCATCACGCCTGAGGCGCGGCGAGCGTACCTGCAATGGTTGGCGGGAGGTCGCCGCCAGCCTGCGGATGCGGGATACGTGTTCCTGTTTTTTTACGGGCTTGAACGCCGCGCGCTGATCGATGCACCGAGCGATCCTCAGGCGAAGGCAGAGATCCCTGCCATCAAGGCCGAGGTCGAACGCTTGCTTGGTCTCTACGGGGACAACCATTCTTTCCGCGGCTACGCTACCCGCTTTCTCGCCCATATCGACGCGGGTTCTG